>DATJFA010000294.1:0-11499 GCA_035496015.1 Terriglobales bacterium
GAGGCTGGCGCTCCTTGGCGCCCATGATGATGAGCCACAGCATGATGGCCAGTTCTCCCAGCAAGAGGGGGAAAGAGTAGTTCCCGACCACGTCTTCGTATTGCGGCCACATGATGCCGGTAACGCTCTGCGCCAGGTAGGCGAAGCAGTTGAGCACCAGCCAGACACCCAGAAAGCGAGGCAGGAATCGCGACTTGTAGACCAGCAGGCCGAAAGGCAGCAGCCACAGTCCCCAGAAAACCTCGTTCACCACTACGCCATGGTGATGCAGGCGGAGAAAGAGCATGGCCATGGCCTCGCGCTGGGGCTTGTCGAAAACGGATAGGAAGTCGGCGCCGCGCACCAGCAGCAGCGTGGCCGCGTCGTTAAGCGTATTGAGGAAGTAGATGGGAGTGACCATCAGCGCGCCGAGGATGACCATCATGGCGGCCAGGAACTGGTCCACGCCCTTGAACAGGCGGTAAAGAGCCAGGGTGAGGAAGATGCCCATGACCGCGGTGAACAGGTCAGTGAGGATGCCCAGGCGGAAGAGTGTCTGGTGGGCGGCGATGTTGCTGGCCGTGGCGGCCGCGTTGCCGCTCACGATCAGCTTGCTGGGAATGTAGATGAGACGCAAAGGCGCGATGACTAGCGTGAGGTAGAGGAGCCCGGCAACTCTGGCATTGCGGCTGAGCGTGGTCATGCGTGCCCCCTGAGGCGGGATTGTAGCTGGAGGGAGGGGGAAGGGGAGAAAAAAGCTTCGGGGAGATAAGCCAACTAAGGGGCAGGGAGGATAATGCTCCTCCCTATATGTTTGTCATGTTGAGCGAGGGCAAACGCCCGAGTCGAAACACCCCTCCGGCGACGGACTCGTCGCGATGCCTGCGGGAATTTCTACTCCAAACGTTAGGGGACCTTCATGAGAACTCCCTGGAATGATTGCGAGAGCGACCGGCGCAGGCGTCCTTCGACTTCGCAGGCCGGTTCGCCAGCGAACCGGCCGGCTGCGCTCAGGATGACACTCCTTAAAATTCACTTCGTTCGGCACGGCTGAAGCCGTGCCCTGATACGAATCAGTCCCACTAACCAAACTGCGAATGATCTCCGTCAACAAACCCGCTGACTCCTGACTACCGACTCCTGACTTCTGCTTACAGCGCGGCTAAGCCGCGCTTGGACGGGGCAAAGCCCCGTCCCCCCACATACAGCTGCAGCCCACAACTTCAGCAGCAGCGCACACGTCTAGCTGCAGCCTGACGTGCTGCCGCAGCTCATGCAGCGGTAGCAGCTTCCGTTCCGCACCATAATGGAGCCGCAGACGTGGCAGCTGGGGGCGTCGCCAAGGTCTACGATGTCACTCAGCGCATCGGCGGCGTGAACCTTTCCTGTCGGCGACGAAGTGGTCAGTGGCCGGTGGTCAGTGGTCAGTGGAGACTCGGCAGCCCCAGTCAGGTCGCCGGCTTCCGGCAGTTCGGCAACTGACGGCCGCGGCCGCAGGTTCTCGAACAGCATCTGCTGCTGGCCGGTCAAAAAGCGCAGATGCAGCCAGCGGAAGATGTAGTCCATGATGGATTTGGCGAAGCCGATGTCGGGGTTGTTGGACCAGCCGCTGGGCTCGAAGCGGGTGTGCTCGAATTTTTCGCACAGCAGCTTGAGGGGCACGCCATGCTGCAGCGCGATGGAGACGGCCAGGGCAAAGCTGTCCATCAGGCCGCTGACGGTGGAGCCCTCTTTCGCCATCGTGATGAAGATTTCGCCGGGAGTGCCGTTGGGATAGAGGCCTACGGTGATGTAGCCTTCGTGGCCGGCAATGTTGAATTTGTGGGTGATGGAGGCACGCTCGTCCTGCAGCTTGTGGCGAACCGCGCGGGGAGGCGCGTTCAAATCCTCCTCAACTGCAGCCGAGCTTTGCTCGGCCGGACGGGCGAGGGCAGCCGTCCCCACGTGAGTCTCCTTCTCTTTCGACGTCACCATGGGTTGGGACTTCTTGCAGCCGTCGCGGTAGATGGCCACCGCCTTCAGCCCCTGCTTCCAGGACTGGATGTAGGCTTCCATGATTTCCTCCACCGTGGCCGCTTCCGGCAGGTTCACGGTCTTGGAAATGGCGCCGGAGATGAAAGGCTGCACCGCGGCCATCATCTTGAGGTGGCCCATGTAGTGGATGGAGCGGGTGCCCTTGGCCGGCTTGAAGCTGCAGTCGAAGACGGGCAGGTGCTCATCTTTGATCTGGGGGGCGCCCTCGATGGTGCCGGTGGCGTCAATGTAGCTGACGATGGCGTTGGCCTGGTCGTGGGTGTAGCCCAATTTGAACAAGGCCGCGGGCACGGTCTGGTTGACGATTTTGATCATGCCGCCGCCAACCAGCTTCTTGTACTTGACCAGGGCCAGGTCAGGCTCCACGCCGGTAGTATCGCAATCCATCATGAAGCCGATGGTGCCGGTGGGAGCGAGCACGGTGACCTGGGAGTTGCGGTAGCCGAATTTCTCGCCGTGGGCGAGGGCTTCGTCCCAGCAGTCTTTGGAAGCTTCAATCAAAGCCTTCAACGCAGAGGTCGCAGAGGCGTTCGCCGAGGCCGCGGAGGAACCAATGTTATTGACCGAGGCACGATGCATCCTGATCACATCCAGGAATGGCTCGCGATTGATGTACCAGCCGGGACAGGCGCCAACGCGGTCGTCGGCTGTCGGCTTTTGGCCGTCGGCCGAGAGCCGAAGGCCGAGAGCATTCTTTGCCGGCTCAGTTATGGGCGCAATTGACGGACACAGTTCAGCTACTTTCGACGACTGCAGATACGCTTCGCCGCACATGATGGCGGTAACGCAGGCGGCGTAGTCGCGGCCGGCATCGGAATCATAGGGCAAGCCGGAAGCCATGAGCAGCGCGCCCAGGTTGGCGTAGCCCAGGCCGAGCGGGCGGTAGTCGTGCGAATTCTTCCCGATCGTCTCCGTGGGGTAGCCAGCGTTATCCACCAGGATTTCCTGGGCGGTGATGACCACGTCCACGGCGTAGCGGTAGGCCTCGATGTCGAAGGTGCCGTTGGGAGCGAACTTCAGCAGGTTAAGCGAGGCCAGATTGCAGGCGGAGTCGTCCAAAAACATATATTCGGAACACGGATTGGAGGCGTTGATGCGGGCCGTGTTCTTGGAAGTGTGCCAGCGGTTGATGGTGGTATCGAACTGCATGCCGGGGTCGCCGCAGTGCCAGGTGGCGTCGGCGATTTTGCGCAGCAGTTCGGGCGCCTTGAAGGTATGAATGAGGCGGCCGTCCACGATGGCCTTGGTGGAGAATTCGGTGTCGCGGACCACGGCGTACATGAAGTCGTCGGTGACGCGCACGGAGTTGTTGGCGTTCTGGAAGAAGATGGAACTGTAGGCTTCGGAATCGGGGGTGGAGCCGTCGTAGCCTTCGCGCACCAGGGCGTGGGCCTTGGCTTCCTCTTTGGATTTGCACTCGATGAATTCGACGATATCGGGATGGTCAATGTTGAGGATAACCATCTTGGCGGCGCGGCGCGTCTTGCCGCCCGACTTGATGACGCCGGCGAAGGCGTCAAACCCCTTCATGAAGCTGAGCGGGCCGCTGGCGGTGCCGCCGCCGGAGAGCGATTCGGTGGAAGAGCGCAGAGGGCTCAGATTTGTTCCGGGTCCAGAACCCCACTTGAAGAGCATGCCTTCGGTCTTGGCCAGGGTGAGGATGGAATCGAGTGAATCGTGCACCGAGTTGATGAAGCAGGCCGAGCACTGCGGCTTGCTGTAGCCGGTGACGGAGAATTCCACCGTCTGGGCCTGCGGGTTCCAGTGCCAGTTGCGGGCGTCGGAGTTGGGTTCGATGCGGTCGCAGCCCACGTTGAACCACACCGGCGAGTTGAAGGCGGCATACTGGCGCAGCAGCAGGTAAGCGAGCTCATCGTGGAAGGTAGCAGCGTCTTCGGGAGAGCGGAAGTAGCCGCCGGCCAGGCCCCAGTCGCGAATGGTTTCAGCCACGCGGCCCACCAGTTGGCGCACGCCGGTTTCGCGTTCCGCGGTGCCCAGCTTGCCGTGCAGGTATTTGGACGCCACGATGTTGGTGGCAGTCATTGACCAGTCCTTGGGGACCTCCACATCCTTCTGCTCGAAGATGACGTTGCCCTGGGCGTCGGTGATCTGGGCGGTGCGCTTCTCCCATTCCAGTTCGTCGTAGGGCGAGACGCCCGGCTTGGTGAAGTAGCGGCGGAAAGTGAGGCCCGGCGCCTTCTTCTTGTTAGTCTTTTCCACGGATGTGGTGGTCAGTTTCTCTGTGACTTCGGACATGATCGCTCTCCTCACGACTGCCGTCCGCAAAGCGGAGTTGGTGCTTGCGTTGTTGCCTCCGGGCTCACACCCGGCATTTCATAGCGCCGCCATCCCGGCGGCTGTCTCGCGGGCCCTTCGATTTCGCTCAGGGCCCGCGCATCGGGCCGGCAAGATGCCGGCGCTACCCCTAAAATCCTGCGGGCAAGGGCGGTGGCTCCATCTCAGTTGTGCCCGCCCCTCGCGTGGGCGCGACTGTTTCTGCCGAAGCGGCCAGCCAGGTCTGCAGCGCGACGCAGACGGTATGGCGTGCGGCCTCGTCTTCCACCACGGCATAGCGCAGCCGGCAGCGACCTTCGGCAATGCGTTCGTAAAGCGGGCTGGCCAGCGTAAACAAACGGCTCAGGGCACGCGCCAGGTTATCCGTCTCGGCGAACTGCACCATGGCCAGCAGGCGCTTGCCGCCGTGGTTTGCGGGTTCGCCCGGCGCCAGCACCTCTTCCGCAATGGCGTAAATGCCCGGGCTATCCGGCACCAGCAGGAGGCTGAAGCTGCTCTCGCAGCGAAACCACTTTGACCAGCTTAGCGTCAGCCGCTCGAGGCCGTTCTGAGCTGCGGATTCCACCGGCGGACGGGCCGTGGGTTCAGTCGCCATTCCCTTATTCCTCCCAGAAAAGATGAGTCCACAAACAGAAGCCCTGGGGGTTGAAAATGAGCTTGCTCAATTCCGGCTGGCTGGGCCGGAAATCGGTGGCCGCGAACGCTCCGGGCCCCTCCCTAAGGGTCAGGCCCGGCCCGTTGACTTGCCCCAAAACATCGCCTAGGACCGCCACAGTACTGCTACTTATTGGGCCTGTCAAGACCAAACCGCTACATATGGTATTTTACTGCTAAGTCCTTGCTGCGTCGAGGGCTGGTAAATGGCGGCGACCGAATTTTGCACAGATCAGAACACCGGCTCTGCCCACGGAATCCCCGGCGGCTGAAACCCGCTCGGAATGACTCCGCAAAAGGAGGCGGGACTTCTGCGGGCCGAGTGCCAGCTGTCATCCGGTAAGGGTGAAGAGCACAGGCTGGTTGGGGTCATCCCCGGCGACCACGTGCTGCCGGCGCAGCCCGCGAATCAGGGAGAACATGCGGGCTTCGACGGGAGCGCCCATCTCGACGTAGATATCCTCGAAAATCTGTCGCGGGGCGATACGATGGGAGCCGTCGGAACATTCCACCAGGTAGTCGCCTTCATGTCCGCTTTGTTCTTTGCCGGACCCATCCACAATGCTCAGCGAGGCGGTGAGTTGGCGGGCGCGCACCAGATACCGCGTGCGGAAGACCTTCCAATCGTCGGCGTCCTTCACGGCACTTCTCCTGGGCTCCTGCCCGGCTGAAAAACGTTGATGGCCGAAGATGATGGTTGGCTGATGTTTTTGGCTGGGGCTACGATTGCGAAAAAATCTACGCGTGAAGCCGGATGACGTCAATCCCCCAGGAGTGGTGCACGGAAATTTTTTTTTGGCGCGAAGAGGCTCGATACAACCGCAGACGAATTCCGCTGCGATCGCCTATTCATGCAGGAAAAATGCGGGAATCTCGCGGCACGTCTAACAGACACTTACTTGCCCTTGTAGGGTTGGGGAGGTTTTTGCACAGCCGCCCACAGGGTTCCGCAATTCGAGCGCGGCCACGGCCGCTCACACCTGGCGCCACAATTCGGCGCGCGGGTCTTCGGGATTAAGACGAGCAAGTTCGCGCAGCAACTCTTTGGTGCGTTCGTCCCGCGGCATGGGAACGGTGACCTTTACCTCCACGATTTCGTCGCCGCGCACACCATCTTTGGTGGCGGAGGACACGCCTTTTTCGCGCAGGCGCAGTTTCTGGCCGCTCTGCGTGCCGGGAGGAATCTTCAGCAGCGCGCGTCCGTCAATGGTGGGCACCTCGATTTTGGCGCCCAGCGCCGCTTCGCTGGCGGTCACCGGCACGGTCAGGTAAATATCGTCGCCTTCGCGGCGGAAGATGGGATGCTCGCCGGTACGGATGATCACGTAAAGGTCTCCTGGAGGCCCGCCCTGGGTGCCGGCATTGCCTTTGCCGGCCAGGCGAATACGCTGTCCGTCGCGCGTGCCAGGCTTGATGCGAACTTCCATCGGTTCGGTGCGCTCGACTGCTCCTTCTCCGCCGCAGGTGGGGCACACGGTGATGTTCTTGCCGGTGCCATGGCAGCGCGGACACTGGGTGTTGAACTTCATGCGCCCGCCGGTTTGCGTCACCTGGCCTGTGCCCTTGCATTCCGGGCAGACGCCGGGCGCCTCCAGGAAGCCGCGCCCGTGGCAATGTCCGCAAACGTCGCGGCGCGTGACCTGCAGGCGCATCACGGCGCCGCGAATGGCCTGCCAGAAGCCCACGTTGACCTGGTACTCCAGGTCGCTGCCCGGTTCAGGGCCGCTGGGCTGCTGGCCGCGCCCGCTGAAGATGCCGGAGAAGATGTCGCGGAAGCCGCCGCGCTTGCGCTCGGTGGTGGGGCCGCGGCCTCCGCCTTCGAACAGGTCGGAAAAATCGAAGCCGCTGAAATCAAAGGGCACGCCCTGGGCGGCGCCGCTGCCGGCTTGGCCGCCGCCCGGGAAACCGCCGCCTGGGAAACCGCCAGCGCTTCCGCCGCCGCCCGCGCGCGCGTAGGCCTCCGCCGCCTCCGGACTGATATTGTCGGAGTAGTAGCCGAGCTGATCGTAAATCTTGCGCTTCTTGGGGTCGCTGAGAACGTCATTGGCCTCGGAGATGGCTTTGAATCGCTCCTCCGCTGCCTTGTCGCCAGGATTAACGTCAGGATGGTACTTGCGCGCCAGCTTACGAAACGCCTTGCGGATTTCGTCCGTGGAGGCGTTTTTTTTGACCCCGAGAACCCCGTAATAATCCTTGGTCTGTGTCGGCATTGAAAAAGCAGTGGCCAGTGGTCAGTCGCCAGTGGCCAGTTTAGTTTATGGTTTTGCGGCCTTCATCTTCCGGGATAACAATAACCGGGCTGCCGATGGGCAGTTCGTCGTCGTGCACCACTGGAACGCGCTGCAAACCCTCCGCCGTGGGGGTGAACACAAACCACTGGCCCTCCTCCGGCACAAAGCTCAGAAAATATTCATTGCCGTTAACTGCGAATTGCACTTTGTTCTCCCCTTGGACTTCTGCCGGGGCTAAAGCCCGGATAATTTTTTGGTGCCATCCGGCACGGCTGAAGCCGTGCCCTGATACGAACCTATGCCGCAAGGGGCGCCGGCGGCGCCCCTTGCAAGCTAGAAGCCAGCAGCTAGAAACTACCTAGCTTATTTTTTGTCCTCCACATCCACGTACTCGGCGTCAATAACGTCGCCTTCTTTCTTGGCTTCGCCATCGCCACCGGGCTGCGGACCAGCGCCCGGCTGCGGACCGGCTCCGGGCGCGCCCTGCGGCTGGGCTGCGCGGTACATCTGCTCGGCCAGCTTGTGCGACGCCGCGGTCAGGCGCTCGCGCGCCTTGTTCATCTGCTCCTTGTCGTTGGACTCCAGCGCCTTCTTGGCGTCGGCCACCGCGTTTTCCACGTCGCCGCGCTCGGAGCCGGAAATTTTGTCGCCATGCTCGCGCAGCATCTTTTCGATGCTGTAGACCATGGAGTCGAGCTGGTTACGCGCCTCGATCTCCTCGCGCTTGGCCTTGTCCTCGGCTGAGTGCGAGTCGGCTTCCTTCGCCATGCGCTCCACTTCCTCCTTGGAGAGGCCGGAAGAAGAAGTGATGGTGATCTTCTGGTCCTTCTGCGTGGCCATGTCTTTTGCGGTCACGTTGAGGATGCCATTGGCGTCAATGTCGAAGGTCACCTCAATTTGCGGCATGCCACGCGGAGCCGGCGGAAGGCCGGTCAGGTGGAACTTGCCCAGAGTGCGGTTCTGCCCTGCCATGGGCCGCTCGCCCTGTAGCACGTGCACCTCAACCGAAGTCTGATTGTCCGCCGCGGTGGAGAAGGTCTCCGTCTTCCGCGTCGGAATCGTAGTGTTGCGCGGAATCATGGGCGTAGCCACGCCGCCGAGCGTCTCAATGGAGAGCGTCAGCGGAGTTACGTCGAGCAGGAGCAGGTCCTTGACCTCGCCCTTGAGCACGCCGCCCTGAATGGCCGCGCCCACTGCCACCACTTCATCCGGATTCACGCCCTTGTGGCCTTCGCGCCCGAACAGCTCTTTGACCAGCTGCTGGATGCGGGGCATGCGGGTCTGGCCGCCGACCAGCACCACTTCGTTGATCTTGTCGGCGGTGATGCCCGCGTCCTTCATGCACTGTTTGCAGGGCCCGATGGAGCGCTCAATGATGTCGCGCACCATCTCTTCCAGTTTGCCGCGGGTCAGCCGCTTAACCAGGTGCTTGGGGCCGCCGGCATCGGCGGTGATGAAGGGCAGGTTGATTTCCGTCTCCATGGTGGTGGAGAGCTCGATCTTGGCGCGCTCGGCGGCGTCGCGCAGGCGCTGCAGCGCCATTTCATTACCCTTGGACCGCAGGTCCAGACCCTCATCCTTTTTGAACTCATCAATCAACCAGTCCACGATGCGCTGGTCAATGTTGTCGCCGCCCAGGTGGGTGTCGCCGTTGGTGGCCTTGACCTCGATCACGCCTTCGCCCACCTCCAGAATGGAGATGTCGAAGGTGCCGCCGCCAAAGTCGTAGACCGCGATGGTCTCGTCCTTCTTCTTGTCCAAACCGTAGGCCAGCGCCGCCGCCGTGGGCTCGTTGATGATGCGCTTCACATCCAGCCCGGCGATGCGCCCGGCATCCTTGGTGGCCTGCCGCTGTGCGTCATTGAAGTAAGCCGGAACGGTGATGACCGCCTCGGTAATCTTCTCGCCCAGGTAGTCCTCTGCCGCTTTCTTCAGCTTCTGCAGAATCAAGGCCGAGATCTCAGGCGGGGTGTACTTCTTGCCAGAGATCTCCACCGCAACGTGGTCGCCATCGCGGACCACCTTGTAGGGCACCATCTTCATTTCTTCGTTAACTTCCTCGAAGCGCCGCCCCATGAAGCGCTTGATGGAGTAAACCGTGTTCTCGGGGTTGGTAATTGCCTGGCGCTTGGCTACCTGGCCCACCAGACGCTCCCCGGTCTTGGTGAAGCTGACCACCGAAGGGGTGGTGCGACCGCCTTCCTCATTGGCGATCACCTTGGGCTCGCCGCCTTCCATGACGGCTACCACCGAGTTGGTGGTGCCCAAATCAATACCGATAATCTTTGCCATTGCCACTGCCTCCTGCGCTAATCCTGCTCGTAAGTTATTGAATTATCGCTGTTTTTCGTTCAGCTCTGGATTTATAGCGAAACCATAATAGGACTTGAGTGAGTTACTGTCAATCTTTTAGATGTCTGGTGAGGGCGGTAGGATGCAAGGGAAGTGGCGAGCACTCAGCAGTCAGCAGTCAGCATTCAGCCCCTCGAGTTAGTAGTTGAAGCGGTTCCCGATTCGGCTCTCCGGTAATTGAGATTCTCACCAGGCGGCTCCAACTATTAAGGGCTAAATGGCGACACTGCGGTTTGCGGGCTGAGTGCTGACGGCTTGTTTTGCTGGTTGCGCATCTCAGCTATGAGCCCTGTTGCGGCCGCGCCCTGTCCATGGCTTCCAATCCAAGCTCGCAAAGCAAGTCCCCGCCTTCCAACCCGGAGAACCCACCGGTCAAGCCTTTCCCAGTGCAGCCTCCGCCGCCCAGCCCGGAGGTTGGAATACCGGCGGAGATCGCCGCCGAACTGGAAGAAGAACACGAACTGCTGCATGCCAACATTCGGGCGGCGAGCATGGCCCAGGTGGCGGTCGCCGTAATTGCCGGGATAGCTGTCTTTTATTTTGCGCGGGTGCCCCTGATCACTTTGTCGGTGGCCATTCTGATTGCTTTCATCCTGGAGCCGCTGGTGGATCGGCTGCATAAGTGGCGAGTGCCTCGCGCGCTGGGTGCGCTCTTGGCTGTGGCGTGCCTGGTTGCGGTGCTTGGGGCTGCCACTTACGTCTTCTACAACCGGGCGGTGGCTTTCGGCCAGGAACTCCCGCGGTATTCCTCAGAAATTCATGCGGTGGTGGCCAAAATCACCAGCAAGACGAGCAAGATCGAGCAAAACACTTCCAAGGTGCTCAAAGGGCCGCATGAGAAAAAGCCCATACCGGTGGAAGTACAGCAGGGACCGAGCCTTTTGCGTTTCCTGGAAGGCGGAGCAGGAGTAGTTGGCGACGTTATCCTCGCCATGAGCTTTATTCCCTTTCTGGTCTATTTCATGCTCAGTTGGAAAGACCACGCGCACTTGGCCACCGTGCGCCTGTTTCCTAAGGAACACAGGCTGATGGCGCATCGTACGGTGGGGCGCATATCCACCATGATTCGCGGCTTCATTATCGGGAACGTGGTGGTGGGCGTGATTAATTCCGTCGTCAGCAGCCTGGTATTCTGGCAGCTGGGAATCAAATACCCATACTTCATCGGCATCATCAGCGGTTTCGCCAGCCTGATTCCCTACCTGGGGCTGGTGCTGGGCATCATCCCGCCGCTAGCGGGCGGCATTGGGGTGCTGACCCACACCGGGATTCTGATCGTGGTGGGCACCGTGCTGGTAGTGCACCTGGTGACTATGAACGTGCTCTATCCCAAGATGGTCGGCAAGCGCGCCCAGCTCAATCCGCTGGCGGTAACGCTTTCACTGCTGTTCTGGGCGTGGATTTGGGGAGCCATGGGGCTGGTGCTGGCCATCCCCATTGTGGGGGCGACGAAAATCATCTTCGACCACGTGGATTCGCTGCGCCCGCTGGGCGCGTGGTTGGGAGAGTAAGCCTGATTGACGATTGAAGAAATGACGATTGACGAATAAGAAGCCCTCCACCGCCAGGCACACCAAGGGTGCCACCAAAACTAAGTTCTCTCAAAGATCAATGTCATCCTGAGCGCAGTGAACCGATTCGCTCGCGAATTGGTTCATGGAGCCGAAGGACCCCTACACGGGCGGCATGACCACGACCTTTCCAAGGAATTCCTGCTGAAATCTATAAGAAGCAAATGTACGGAGCGGTAGAAACTCCCTTCGACCGCAGTAGAACTGCCCGCGAACGCGAGGTCCTTCGACTGCACCCGCTGATTCGCGAGTGAATCAGCGGGCTCCGCTCAGGATGACATTTAAAAAGGATTTCTCGGCGCACTCGGCGTGTGGGGCGGGTCTTTGACCGCCCAGGGGGGGCGGAGCCCCGCCTACACACAGTTATTGCTTATTCCACCGTC
>DATJFA010000295.1:0-20202 GCA_035496015.1 Terriglobales bacterium
CAGGGGCCGCTGGTTGTGCCCGGACAATATGAAGTGGTGCTCACGGTAAACGGCCAGGAGTATCGGCAACCACTCGCCGTGCGCCCCGATCCGCGCGTGCATGCCTCATTGGGCGACATGCAGGCGCAACTTGCGCTGGAGCAGAAGCTGTCGCAGGCGATGAACGCCAGTTACGAAGCGTGGCAGCAGGTGCATGCGGCGCACACCGCGCTGGCTGAGGATCAGAAAGGCTTAACGAAGGAGGCGGCCGATTCCGCCAAAAAGCTCGATGACGCGTTGTCCGCACTGGAGGACGGCAAGCCCGATAAGCCCGGGTTCGGCCCGCTGAACCGCGACTTAGGCCGCCTGCTCACCATGGCTGGCGCCGGCGACGCTCGCCCAGCGCAGACTCTGTACTCAGCGGCAGAAGAAGGATGTGACAATCTGAACCAGGCGCTGACGCAGTGGCAGGATCTGAACCAGCACGAGATCGAAGCATTCAATGCCGTACTGCAGAAAAATGGCAAGCCCGCGCTGCCCGCGGCCAAAGTGCCCTCAGGATGCACGCCATAATGCGAGACTACGTTTCCTCGTCCGGCGGACCGGCCGCACCCGCCAGGTCCTGGGGCTTGATCTTCTCGCTGTTGAACCTGGCCGCGCGCTCGCGCATGGTCTTCAGCACTTCTTCAAGTTCCGGCGGCTCACCCTTGATCCAGCGCAGCGGGTTGATGCGGGCGACCACGAAAGAACGCAGGTAGGGGCTGACCAAGCCGCGCTCCTTCAATTTCTTCACCACGGCCGCGACTTTCTCTTCCAAGTCAAGCACCATGCCGGCGCGCTTCTCGTGAACCTTGATGGCGGCACGCAGCGGCTCATCGCTCAGCGTTTCCAGCCGGCGCAGAATGGAGTGGTAGGCGCCGCCGCCGAATCGCGGCGCTCGTTGATAGCACACGCCGAGAGTGACAAATGCCGCCTCGTCAAGGTAGAAGGCAAACTTCGACTCTGGCCGCGAATCATCTTCCTCCAGCAGCCCGCGGTAGATGCGAATCACCTCCAGCGACTTTTCTTTGAGGTTATGCGCTTTCTCCGTGTTGAGCGCCAGGATCTGCCAGGCCACTTCTGGCTCGGCCACGATCAGGGCCGCAATGGACTTGGCGCCCAACCGCCGCATGGCTTCCAGGCGGTGGCGTCCATTAGGCGTCCAGAAGCCGCTGCCATTCGGAGCGGCTACTGCAATCACGGGGTCAAGGAAGCGCCCAGTTCGATTGATAACGTCCGCCAGGCGCTTGTGGTGAGTGTCAGAAAGATCGCGCTGGAAGGGCGTGGGTTCAATGACGCCGATGGGAAGAATGGAGAGCAGCACCGGGTGCCCGCCCAGCGGCTCCTTGTATGTGCCAACCACGCAGCCGCCAGTTTTTTCGACGAGATCGGCGGCGCTGCGGGCCGACCCGTCCAGTTTTTCCAGCCGGCACTCGCCTGCGGCCAAACCTTTGCTGCCCGCCTTGGCTTTACGCGGACGCCGCCGCGCCGGTGCGCGCTTTACCATGGGCACGATTCTACTTTATTGACAGCTACGTAAGTAATGGTCGCGACCGCCAGCTGGACGCACCACTTCTCCGCCTTTGCTTGTTGCCCGGCAGTTGCCTTATAGTCCACCAGCGAGAGCAAATATGACCGATTTAGTGCACCTGACGCAGCAAGGAGACGTAGCGGTCATCACCATTAATAACCCGCCGGTGAACGCGCTGGGCCCGGGCGTGATCGAAGGGCTGGCGCAGGCGCTTCGCCAGGCGGAAGCTGATAAACGCGCTAGCGCCGTGGTCATAATTGGCGGCGGCCGCACCTTTGTGGCCGGCGCCGACATTCACGAATTTCAGAGAGTGATGTCGGGCGAGGCGCCGCGAACGGAAGGCTTGCTTACACTGCTGCCCGCCATCGAAGCCTGCACCAAGCCGGTGGTTATGGCCATTCATGGTAACGCCTTCGGCGGCGGCCTGGAGCTGGCGCTGGCCGGTAATTACCGCGTGGCCACGCCCGACGCGCAGGTAGGCCAGCCGGAGGTCAAGCTGGGATTGATTCCTGGCGCCGGCGGCACGCAGCGGCTGCCACGCCTGGCAGGAGTGGCCCTGGCGGTAGAGATGTGTGCCACCGGGAATCCCATCTCCGCCGCCCAGGCGCTGAAGGCCGGCATCCTTGACCGCTTGATTGAAGGGGACCTTCTCGCCGGAGCCATCGCGTTTGCCCGCGAAGTAATCGGCAAGCCCCGCCCCAAGGCGCGCGACCGCTCTGAGAAGCTGGGCACACCGGAGACCAACGCGCCCATTTTTGCCGCAGCCCGCGATGCCGCTCAAAAAAAGCAACGTGGATGGAAATCGCCGCAGGTGGCTATTGAATTGGTGGAGGCGGCCACGCGCCTGCCCTTTGAGGAGGGGTTGAAACTAGAACAAGCCCGCTTCCGCGAGTGCCTGTTTTCCGACCAGTCCAAGGCGCTGGTCCATGTTTTCTTTGGCGAACGCGAAGTCGCCAAAGTCCCGGACATCCCTAAGGAAACGCCCGCCCTTCCCGTGAACTCGGTGGGCGTGGTGGGCGCGGGCACCATGGGCGGCGGCATCGCCATGGTCTTTGCCAATGCCGGCATTCCGGTGTTGCTGCGGGAAGTGGATCAGGCAGCGCTCGACCGCGGCATGGCCAACATCCAGAAGAACTACGCCACCTCGGTGCAGCGCGGCCGCTTCACCCAGCAATTTGTGGAAGAACGCCTGCGGCTGATCAAGCCTACCCTCGCTTTTGACAGCTTCGCGGATGTGGACATGGTGGTCGAGGCCGTGTTCGAGGGCATGGCGCTGAAGAAGGAAGTTTTCGCTCAGCTCGACAAGGTGTGCCGCCCCGGCGCCATCCTGGCCAGCAACACCTCCACCCTCAGCATTGACGAGATCGCCTCCGCTACCGCGCGGCCCGACGCGGTGATTGGAACCCACTTTTTCAGCCCGGCCAATGTCATGCGCCTGCTGGAGATTGTGCGCGGCAAAGCTACCGGCAAGCAGACCATCGCCACGTGCATGCAGGTTGCCAAAAGAGTGGGCAAGGTGGGCGTGCTGGTAGGCAATTGCCGCGGCTTCGTCGGCAATCGCATGTTCCACCCTTACCGTCGCGAGGCCCAGTTCCTGGTGGAAGAAGGCGCAAACCCGGAAGCGGTGGACCAGGCACTCTACGACTTCGGCATGGCCATGGGAGCGCTGGCCACCGGAGACCTGGCCGGACTCGACGTGGGCTGGCGCATCCGCAAGGAATATCGCCACCTGGAAAGACCCGGAGTGCGGCAGCCGCTGACCGAAGATCGCCTCTGTGAGATGGGCCGCTACGGGCAGAAGACCGGCGCCGGCTGGTATAAGTACGATGAAAAACGCCGCGCCATTCCCGATCCCGAAGTGACTCAACTGGTGCGCCGCTGGGCGGCTGAGGCGGGCATCGAGCAGCGAAAAATCACGCCGGCGGAAATCGTGGACCGCTGCATTTTTGCCCTGGTCAATGAAGGCGCGCGCATTCTGGAAGAAGGCATCGCCCTCCGCGCCGTGGACATTGACATCATTTACCTGAACGGCTACGGCTTTCCTGCCTATCGCGGCGGTCCCATGTGGTACGCGGACACTGTCGGCTTAAAGAAAGTTTACGGGCGCATTTGCGAATTCCGCGAGCGCCACGGCGAGTTGTGGGACCCGGCGCCCTTGCTGCAACAATTGGCGGAGACGGGCGGGACCTTCGCTGCATTTAGAAAGCCGCAAACAGCGGCGGCATAGGTCGAAGTTCGCGAGGGACAATGTCCAGCAGCAGGGTCAAGGCGGAGGTCCCGGCGTTTAACCGCGACACGGCGTCTATTCGCCCCGGCGAAGAACTGAACCTGGCTGCCCTCGCCGAGTACCTGCGCGGGAAACTCGCAGGCACCGAGGGCGGCATTTCCGTTGAGCAGTTTCCCAGCGGCCATTCCAACCTCACGTATCTACTGCGGGCAGGCGAACGCGAGTACGTCCTTCGGCGCGGTCCCTTGGGTCCGGTGGCGCCCAAAGCACATGACATGGCCCGCGAATACCGCGTGCTGCAGGCTGTCCACCCCCACTTCCCGGAGGCACCGAAGCCATACATCCTGTGCCAGGACCAAAGCGTACTCGGCGCTGTGTTTTTTGTGATGGAACGGCGCCGGGGTGTGATCCTGCGCGAGAAGATTCCCGCAGAAATTTCCCCTTTGGCGAACTACCCGCACGTAATCAGCGAAGCCGTTGTGCAATGCATGGCCCGGCTGCATGCCGTTGACGTGGTCCAGACTGGATTGCTGTCGTTGGGCAAGCCGGAAGGTTTCCTCGAGCGCCAGGTGCAGGGCTGGGCCGATCGCTGGAATCGCGCCAAAACAGAACCCGTCCCGCAGATGGACGAAGTGGTGCGCTGGCTGGCTGAGCGTCTGCCGCCGTCGCCTGCCCCAACGATCGTCCACAACGATTTCAAGCTGGATAACCTGATGTTGCGGGCCGAGTCGCCCAGCGAGGTTGAAGCTGTTCTGGATTGGGAAATGGCCACGGTTGGGGACCCGCTCGCCGACCTGGGTCTGACCTTATGCTATTGGTGCTGGGCCAGCGCTCCTTCACTTCAGGCGCATGCTCTGCCAACCTTGACCGCGCAGCCAGGTTGGTACACGCGCGACGAATTCGCGTCGCGCTACGCGGAGCTGACTAGCCGTGATCTCACCCATCTTCCCTGGCACGAAGTGCTGGGCATCGTCAAACTGGCGGTGATTCTGCAGCAGATCTACTACCGTTTCCGGCGCGGCCAGACCCAGGACCAGCGCTTCCGTGATTTCGGCCAACGCGTGCGCGGCCTGGCCGCACTCGCATCTTCCCTGGCGGAGAACTCGAGTTGAGCCGCATCTACCTGGTCCGCCACGGGCAGGCGGGCACCCGCGAGGCCTACGATTCCCTTTCGGAACGCGGGCGCGAGCAGTCGCGCTTTCTGGGTGAACACCTGGCCGCGCAAGACATTCCTTTCACTGCGGCCTACACCGGGGCCATGCTGCGCCAGCAGCAAACAGCGGAAGAACTCAGCCGCGGCTACATGCAGGGTGGCGGCCACTTCCCTGCCATCACCGTGGACGAAGATTGGAACGAGTTTGATCTCAGCGGTGTGTATCGGGAGCTTGCGCCGTTGCTCTCGGCCACTGATCCCGACTTCCGCCGCGAATATGCCGCCCTGTGTGAGCAGGTGCGCCAAAATGCCTCGGCGGATGCGCCCGTGCACCGCCAATGGCTGCCTTGTGATACCAAGCTGGTGGAGGCCTGGATTGCCGGCCGCTTCCCTTTTCCTGGCGAGAACTGGGAACAATTTGTACGCCGAATTGCCGCCTGCCGCCGCAAGCTAGACTCGGCGGGAAGTCAGGACAACATCATCATTTTCACGTCGGCGGTTCCGGTGGCCATCTGGGCGGGACTGTCACTCGATTTTTGCGACCAGCGGGTCATGCGGCTGGCAGCCGTCTTGTACAACACCTCATATACCATCCTGCGCTTGCAGGAGGAGCAACTGCGCCTCTTCGCCTTTAACGCCATCCCCCACCTGCTGACACCCGACCTGCGCACCCACCGCTGACTTAGAAGTAATATCGCACTATCCACTCCGCCACGCAGCACGGCTTCTGCTCGCCTTCTATCTCAACCGTCACGCCGTACACGGCTTCCACTGCCCCGCCAACCTCCTTCACTGAGTGCAGGTGGAAACGCCCCCGGATTTGCGAGCCCGCCCGTACCGGTCCGGGAAAGCGCACGCGATTCAAGCCATAATTGACGGCCAGGCGAACACCTCGCACGCGCACCGCCTGCTCCATCATTTGACTGATTAACGATAAGGTGAGAAAGCCATGAGCGATTGTGCTTCCGTACGGCGATTCCTTCCCTGCTCGCTCCGCATCGGTATGAATCCACTGCCGGTCACCAGTGGCTTCAGCGAACTGCTGAATGCGCTGCTGCGTAACCTCGAGCGAGTCGCTGACCGCCAGTTCACGCCCGACGAACTCGGCCAATCCTTGCGGAGTCGGCACTACGAAGGAATTGGCCATGTCGCTCCTAGCGTCGTTTTCGCGACTCATTGCCCTTAAGACCGTCGTCCGGCGTTGCCGCATTGCCGCGCGCGTCCAGGAAGATGTACGTAACAATGGCCGTACCGATCAGCCGCGCCTTCTGGTCAGTAAGCTCCACGCTGCCCACACACAACGTGGAACCAATCCGCAGCAGGCGTGAGCGGGCGAAGATATCGCCATGGTTGACGGGCTGGAAATAATTAATCTTCATCTCCACGGTCGTAGTCCGCCGCCGGCCGCCAAAATGCCGCTGGATGGCGATTCCAACCGCCGCGTCCGCCAGCGCCGCGGCCACACCTCCATGCGCCACTCCGGCGCTGTTGCGCAAGTCATCCCGCAACGCGCAGGCGAGGGTGATCCCGTCGCTGTGCACTTCCTCGACTCGCATCCCCAGCAAAGCATTGAAAGGAACTCTGCGCAGCAGATTGCGGGTTTCGTTAATGGTGAGTTTGCGCTGATGCAAGCGCCCGATTGTAGCAGCCATTTCTAATTGCGCGCCGCCCCTGCCTGCGCTTTGCCCCACTTCCGCAGCTCCAGCTTGGCAATCGCTTCCGTGTGCACTTCGTCGGGGCCATCGGCCAGGCGCAACGTGCGCGCGTGCGCCCACGCGCCCGCCAGGAAGGTGTCCTGCGAGACCCCGGCCCCACCGTGCGCCTGGATGGCGCGGTCCAGGACATTCAGCGCCACCTTGGGCGCTACGACCTTGATCATGGCAATTTCGGCCCGCGCTTCCTTGTTGCCGACCGTATCCATCATGTAGGCAGCTTTGAACGTCAAGAGCCGCGCTTGTTCAATTTCCATGCGCGAGCGCGCAATATCGGCGCGGATGGCGCCCTGTTCGGCCAGAGGCTTGCCGAAGGCCACGCGCTCCTGCACCCGCTTGCACATCATCTCCAGCGCCCGCTCCGCCAGCCCGATGCAGCGCATGCAGTGGTGAATCCTTCCCGGCCCCAGCCGTCCCTGCGCAATTTCAAATCCCCGGCCCTCTCCCAGCAGCATGTTGGAAAGCGGAATGCGCACGTCGGCGAAGGTGATTTCCGCGTGCCCGTGCGGCGCATGGTCGTAGCCGAACACGGTCAACGCTCGCTCCACCTTCACTCCGGGCGAATCCATGGGCACCAACACCATGGACTGCTGCTTATGCACCGGCGCTGACGGATCCGTTTTGCCCATAAAAATCGCAATCTTACAGCGCGGGTCGGTTCCGCCGGACGCCCACCACTTGCGCCCGTTGAGCACATATTCGTTTCCCTGGCGCACAACGCTCGCCTGAATGTTAGTGGCGTCCGACGAAGCCACGAAAGGCTCGGTCATGGCAAAGCAGGAGCGGATTTCGCCTGCCAGCAGCGGCTTCAGCCAGCGTTCTTTCTGCTCCGCGGTGCCGTAGCGGGCCAGCACCTCCATGTTGCCGGTGTCCGGAGCGGAGCAGTTGAACACTTCCGGCGCCAGGTGGCTGCGGCCCATGATTTCACAGAGCGGCGCATACTCCAGGTTGCTCAGTCCCGCGCCGTATTCCTTATCCGGCAGAAACAGGTTCCAGAGACCGGCCGCGCGGGCCTTGGGCTTGAGCTCTTCCATCACCCGCGTAGGCTTCCAGCGGTCGCGCTCAACCTCCTCGTAAAAGCGCTGCTCGTTGGGATAGATGTGCTCGTCCATGAAGGCCAGCAACCGGCGCCGCAGTTCCTTTACTTTGTCGCTGAGTTCAAATTCCATGGTCAGCCACCTCGGTCCTCGGCCCTCAGATACGTTAGGATCAGGACAGTGAATTCTAACCGAGGCATCTCTGGCCTTGGTCCACCCGGCCGCCCTCAACGCCCCACGGGCCTGCTGTAACAATTGTTGACACTTCAATAAACGTTTGTTAGAGTCGCGCGGCGCCAAGGACGTCTGCTGCATGCTCTCGGCAAGCTGTTGCCGGGGCTGAAGATCGGTCCTGCCTGAACGGAGCGCCGCTAGATGGCGACCCAAAGACCCGGATTCCAAATACCTCTTGTTGATTTCGCCGCCAGCCTTCTCTCCCAGGCGGAAGCTGCCGCCCGTGCCCAGCGCATCGCCGAGCAGGTGGTCGAACTCGATCCCAACTGCGATGCCGTCGTCTATGTAATTGAAGACCAAGAGGATCCCGCCTGGTCCCCCAAGGGACTAAGGGGTGACATCCGGGTCGAAAGCGCGCAACTGGAGTTCGATTCTGGAACCCTCGGCATGCTGGCCGACTCGGGTGAACAGCCCCTGGTGCTCAACGGCTCGCAACTGAAGCGGGAACATTATGCGCACCTCGACGTGCGCCGCACTGTGGCCTCGCTGGCCTACGTGCCGCTGCTGGCCGAGGGTGTGCTGGTGGGTGCCATTGAACTCATCACCTACGAACGGCCCCCTTCCAGTTCTCTGCTGGCCAGCATGGCCAACATCGCCCAGCTTGCCGCCCCGGCCATCGCCAGCGCCATCTCGTATGAGGGCGAACGCAACCGAAGCTTGCAATCCATCACCCGGGTCACCCAGATGTACGACCTGGAAAAGGTGTTCAACTCCAACCTGGAGATGAACGAACTGCTGGCCACCATCGCTTCCAAGGTGCAGGAAGTGATGAATGTTCGGGCGGCCAACGTGTGGATGGTGGATGGCGACGCTGTTACCCTCATGCAGCAGGAAGGTACCGATCCCACGGTGCAAGAAGGCGCCCGGCAAGGGCCGGAGGACGGCGTGGCCGGCAAAATCTCCGACCATGGCGAACCAGTGCTAATTGACGATCCCCAGGACGAGCGCCTGCGGGCCCGTAACGGCAACCTGGAAGACGGTGCCGTCTTTTCCCTGCTGGCCTGTCCGCTCATGGATCGCGAGTCTCTGGTCGGCGTGCTCGAGATCGTAAACCGGCTCGACGGAGAGCCCTTCGATGAGGACGACCAGTTCGTACTCTCCAACGTCTGCGAAACCGCCAGCAACGCCCTGCACAACGCCAGCCTGCTGCAGGCGGAACGCAAGCTGGAAATCCTGCACGCGCTGGTCAACGTCAGCACGGAAATCACTTCCACCCTGAACCTGGACCGGGTTCTGCAGACGGTGGTAAATGGACCTTCCGCCGTAATTCCTTACGAGCGCGCCGCCATCGCTCTGGAGGAGCGAGGCAGGACAAAGCTCCGCGCTGTTTCCGGCAAGCTGCAGATCACGCCGGGCGATCCGCAAACAACCGGCCTGGGTGAACTCCTGGAGTGGGCAGCCTTCCTTGATGGAGAACTGCAGGTCGCACAACGCGGGGATGACATCGACAACGAGCGCGAGGAGACGCGCCAAAAATTCCGCCAGTATTTCCTCACTACCGGGATGCGGGCGTTCTATTCCCTTCCCTTGCGTGACGACCAGGGTGCAGTGGGAATCCTGTCTCTGGAGAGTTCGGATCCGGACTTTTTGAACGAGGCTCACTTGGAGATGATCCGCGTGCTGGCTGCCCAGGCCACAGTCGCGATCCGCAATGCCTCGCTCTATCGCGAGGTTCCTTTCATTGACGTCCTGGAACCCCTGATCCAGAGGAAAAAGAAGTTTTTTGCCCTGCAAAAGCGGCGCCGTGTAACTCTCATCGCGGCCGCAGTCGCGGCAGTAGTGTTCCTGGCGGTGTTTCCCTTCCCCATGCGCGTGGATGGAGGGGCAACCGTTTCACCTTCCCACCTGGCAAGAATTGAGCCCGAGGTCGCGGGCGTGGTCCGCCAGGTCTACGTGCGTGAAGGTCAGCACGTGACTCGCGGCCAGGTCCTGGCCGACCTGGAAGATTGGGACTACCGGGCGGCGCTGGCAGGCGCCGAAGCCAAGTACCAGACCGCGCTCTCGGAAATGAATCGCGCCCTGGCCCGAAATGACGGTAGCGAAGCGGGCGTCCAGCGGGTGCAGGCCGATTACTGGGAATCGGAAGTTCAGCGCGATCAGGTCCGTCTGCAGAAAACCCACCTGAGCTCGCCCATTGACGGCGTGGTTGTGACCCCGGTGGTGCAGGATTTCGCAGGCCGAGAGCTGAAGCCGGGGGACGAATTCGCTCAAGTGGCGGATCAATCAGTGGTCACAGTTGATGTCGCTGTCGAAGAGCCCGATCTCACGCTGTTGCGCCCTGGCGCGCGTGGCTGGGTCAAACTGGACGGTTACCCCGCCCGCACCTTCCGCGGCGCCGTAGACATCATCAGCCCGCGCAGCGATCCGGCGGGCGACGAACGAGTTTTCTACGCTCGCGTGGAGGTTCCCAACCCCGGCAACCTGATGCGCGCCGGCATGCGCGGCCGCGCCAAACTGGCGGTCGGCTGGCGTCCGGTAGGCTATGTGCTCTTCCGGCGGCCTTTCATGTGGGTTTATGCCAGGCTTTGGTCCTGGTTCGGATGGTGAAATCTGGGGGGAAAATGCGCCACAAGCTCAGCATGTTGTCCTTGATTCTGATCGCAGGGATGGCGGCGTGCGGCAAGTCGGGACCGGAAACGCCCGTCCTGGCTGCTTCACCCGAGCCCGCGCCTCCGGCGCCCGCCACCGCTCCGGTCGCCCGCCCGCGAGACGCCTCTTTTGTGGCTTCCGGTCCTCTTCTGGTAGAGGACCAGGTAGACGTGGGCGCACAGCGTCCGGGCATGGTTGCCAAACTCCTGGCCGACGTCGGACAGCCGGTACGCCAGGCGCAGCTGTTGGCCTTGCTGGATGACCGCCAGCTTCTTGCCGAACGTGATGCGGCCCAGGCCCGCGTGCGCAGCGCTGAGGCCAACCTGCAGGATTGGCAAGCGGAAACCCGAATGGCGGAAGCCGACTTCCGCCGCGCCGAAGGCATGTACAAGGCCAAGCTCAACACCGAAGAGGAGCTCGACCATGCCCGCTACAAGAAAGAGGGCTCCGTGTACGAAGTCGAAAAGGGCAAGCAGGAGCTGCTCCGCGCACAGGCCGATTTGCAGGCCGTGAGCCTGGAGCTGGAAAAAACGCGCATCCGCGCCCCCTTCGACGGCGTGGTGGCCCGCCGCTATGTGCGCATGGGACAGGAGGTGGCCACAGGCGACCGCCTCTTCTGGGTCACCGCCGTCCGCCCGCTGCGAGTGAAATTCACCGTGCCGGAAAATTTCTTCGGCCGAATCAGCCGCGGCCAGCTATTGGAGGTCACCTGTGCTGATGATACCGGCGCAAAACATCCCGCCAAGGTCATCCAGGTCAGCCCGGTGGTCGATCCCTCCAGCGGCACCTTTGAGGTGCTTGCAGAATTGGTCCATCCCGGCCCCAATTTGCGCCCTGGCATGACGGCCAGGGTAGATCTCGAGAACTTGAAATGAACCTGGCCGAGGCCATGCAGGTTGCGCTGCCACCTCAGCCGGTGCAGCGCGTCAGCGGCCGCCTGCCGCGTGCGGAGCCCAACCTTCTTGCGCACGAGGACGTTGAGGGGGGCGAACCCACTGTGCTGGTCATGAAGCCCGGCTCGGATGGCTTCTACCGCCTTACACCGCTGCAGTGGCAGATCCTGAAACTGTTCGATGGCAAGCGTCCCTTCTCCCAGGTCGCCAGTGAGTGCCAAAGCTTGACGGGAACCCGCTGCAGCGAGGAGGAGGCGCGAGAACTCGCCGACTACCTTTCCAGCACTGACCTTTTGTACAAGCCTGCGTCGGAAAGGATCACCGCCCTGGCCGAGAACTTACGCCGCGACCGCCGCCACGGCCGCAAGTCTCGCTTCGGCGATTTATCCGAGATTACGATTTTCGCCTTTGATCCGGATGCATGGCTGACCGCCATATATCCCTACCTCCGCTTTATCTACACGGGCTGCTTCACCCTTGTGACCTTTGCCCTGTTTGCCTGGATGGCGTTCGTGCTCGTGGGCCACTGGCGCGAAATTCTGGGCGACACCGCCACTTATTACACCTTTTCCAAAAAAGGGTTAGGCGATCTGGCGGAGTTTTGGGTGTTGCTGATGCTCATTGCTGCCATCCACGAAACTGCCCACGGACTTACCTGCAAGCACTACGGTGGCGGTGTGCACCGGATGGGCTTTTTGTTGATGTACTCCTTGCCCTGTTTCTTTTGCGACACTACCGAAGCCTGGGTGTATACCGGCCGCTTCGGACGTATCCTGACCATGCTTGCCGGTATCTGGATTGAACTCACCATTTGCGCTTTCGCCACCATGGCCTGGTGGGCGACATCACCGGGAGCCTGGCTGCACGACATGGCCTACAAGGTGATTCTGTTCACTGGGATCGCAGTGGTCGTAATGAACATCAATCCCCTGGTGAAACTCGACGGGTACTTTATATCTTGCGAACTGCTGCGCATCGGCGACCTTAAGGAAAAATCCACTGCCTATGCCTCCAGTTGGGTACGGAACAGAATATTCCGCTTGCCGGTGGAACTGGAATACGTGCCTCCACGGCGGCGCCCGCTGTTCATCGGCTACTCACTAGCCTCTGGCGCCTATAGCTATCTGCTGTTAGTTGCTGTCATCGGCTTTTGCTACAACGTGCTGTACAAATTCACTCCCGAGTGGGCTTTCCTGCCGGCTCTGGGCATTGCTTTCCTGCTGTTCAAGTCCCGCCTGGTCATTCTGGAGAAGTTCATGCGCACCGTCTATCTGGACAAGAAAGAGCGCCTGCGGGCGCTCCTGCGGAAGCCCAAAGTCGCAGCAGGGGCAGTCGTCACAGCGCTGGTGTTACTTGTGCCCATGTGGCCGACGTTCGTGCGAGGACGCTTCGAGTTGCAGGCCCGCAGACGTGCTGTGCTCCGAACCAAAATTGGCGGTACCGTCGCGCGCGTTTTGGTTTCAGAGGGACAACAGGTTCCTGCCGGCGCTCCGGTCCTTCAATTACGCAATCTGGCTTTGGAATCGGAAGCGGCGCAGACGCGCAGCGCCTTGAGCCTGGCAGAGACACGCACCCAGCAGGCACAGTTCAGCTACACTGGTTTTGGCCCTGCCGAGCAGCAACGGCGACAACTGCAGGCCCGCGACCGCGTCGTCCGCCAGCAGTTGGCCCAACTCCAGTTGGTGAGTCCGACTGCCGGCGTAGTGACTACACCCCGGCCCGCTGACCTCGCCGGCGCCTATCTGGTGCCCGGCGCAACAGTGCTGGAAATTGCGGATTTCTCCACCATGGAAGCCCGGGTTTATTTGCCCGAGTACGAGATTCGCGACTTGCGACCAGGCGCGCGCGTGGATTTGCACCTGGATTCATACCTGCGGACCCTACCGGGCACCTTGTCCGCCATAGCCGCGGCGCCTTCCCAAATTGCTCCTGGGCTGATCTCTAAACAGCAAACATATGAGGGTCTGCTTCCCCCTCCCTACTACGTGGCATGGATAAAGTTGGGAAACACGCGCGACTTGCGGGAGAACATGTCGGGAACAGCAAAGATATTTGTACGGCGTGAGAGCATTGCGCAAGCTGGCTGGCGCGTGCTTCGTGACACAGTGAAACGCAAGGTTTGGTAAATGACAAGGGGCTGCACCGGAGTGCAGCCCCTAGACGAAGCGACGTTAAGCTTAGACGACAAACCTCTTGCCGGTAATGCCCCTTTTGCCAGTAATGCCTCTCTTGCCCGTAATGCCGCGCTTCCCCATGATGTGACCGGCTTTCGCCAGCGTGCTGGTCTTTTCCGCCAGGTCGGTTGTTTCCGTCGCACTCACGTTGCTGGCCACGATTGCTTTCTTCACTGCTTCGCGATTGCCGATCAAGGATTTCTTCTGCACCGACATTGAAGCCTCCATTGCGGACCGTTTGGTCCGAATCTTGTTTTTGCCGCGGCCAGTCTATTTCTCTCTGCGTCCGTCGGTCTCGTACTCGGATATTGCAACGCACGTGCCAAACTCGCCTGGTCAGCCGTTCCTCCTGCTCGCCGTTCATTTTCAGTGACTTGGAGACGGATGACGCTTCGGGGTCGCGGCCAGCACCAAAACCACTTCTGTACCTGGATTAAATTTTAAAGCTCATCGGTATTGAAAATTAAACCTACACGCCATAGGCATTAATTTTTAATCTCGCCCAACGCCATATTTGCGGCACAGATAATGCATCTTCTGCTTATCCATCTGCAACAGCCGCGCGGCTGCGATCTTGCTGCCTTCGGAACGGCGCAGGGCCGCATTCAGGTACGCCACCTCGATGCGGGCGATTTCCTGGTCGAAATTCACCCCACCCTCCGGGATGAGCAGTGATTCCTGGCTGGCGGTGTTGTTAAACAGCAGGCGCTGCGGCAAGTGGTTGACCTTGATCACCAGCCCATCCACCATCAGCACCAGCCGCTGCACCAGGTTCTCCAGTTCCCGCACATTGCCCGGCCAGGAATCCTCCTCCAGGATGGCCATCACCTCCGGGTCAACCCGCTTCAGCTCCACGCCATTGGCGGCGCAGTAACGGCGCAGAAAGTGATCCACCAGCAGCGGGATATCGCCTTGCCGCTCCCTCAGGGCGGGAAGCATGATCGGCACCACGTGGATGCGGTAATACAGGTCCTCGCGGAAGCGCCCCGCCTCCACCATCTCCTCTAAGGCCTCGTTGGTGGCGGTAACCAGCCTGAAATCAATCTTTTTCGGACTTTTACCGCCTATGCGCTGCACCGCGCGGTCTTCCAGCACGCGCAGCAACTTGGACTGCAGGGGCAGTCCCAGGGTGGCGATTTCGTCCAGAAACAGGGTGCCGCCGTCGGCCATTTCGATGTGCCCGGCGCGGGAGTTGCGTGCGTCGGTGAAGGCGCCCTTTTCATGCCCAAACAGTTCGGCTTCGATCAGGTTGTCGGGCAGGGCGGCGCAGTTCAGGCTGATGAAAGGCTTCTCCGCCCGCGGGCTCATGGAGACAATGGCGCGCGCCACCAACTCCTTACCGGTACCACTCTCGCCCCGGATGAGCACTGTGCTGGTGCTGCCCGCCACCCGGCGTATGGCCTCGTAGACCCTTTGCATGGGCTCGCTCAGGCCGATCAGCCCGCAGAACGACGCTTGCGGCACCTCCTTGTCCTTGCGCGAGCGGTACTCGATTTCTGCCAGCCGCTTTTCCAGCGCCCGCGCAAGAATAATCTGCACCTCCTGGAACTCGATGGGGGCGACAAAGTATTCGTCCGCCGTGGCCTCCATGGCCTTCCAGCGCAGGTGGCGGCTGTTGGAGCGCGTCATGGCTACCAGCACCAGGTCAGGGTGGTTGCTGCGCAACTCCCGCATCGCGGCCACGCCCACATCGCTGCTTTCGCCCAGCGTATCCAGGTCAAGCAGAATGGCGTCCAGGGAAATCTCCTGCAGCGCGGCCTGCAGTTCCTCCCAGGTCTGCAGCATTTGCAACTGGTAAGCGCCGTCCAGGTATTTGGCGGCCTCCGGGCCGACCAATTCGTCGGTGGTAACAATGGCGACTGCAGGAACGACCGGCCGGGGCCGGGCGGCGGCACGATTCATTCTTTCTCCATGCTGGGCAGGTGGTGCGCAGCGCCGCGCCAGAGCGCGGTAAGGCGGGCGACATTATGTCAAAAATTCACCTCGGGCGCATGAATTTTTTGACGCCGCAGTTTCCCGCTGGTTGGCCATCTCCGTTCTTGCAACCTGGCCGCACTTCCCGTATCTTGGGCGACGCCCTTTGTAATACCAGCCTCTGGCCGGCTGCCTGGCGGGCTTTCCTACCGCCGCCGTCCGGATGGCGCTTCTACTTCAGGCGTGGATTGGGGCGCCCCGCCCCGGGTACGAGGAAGCCTATGGACATCAACATGCAACGGCGGTCACAGGTTGAGATTATCCAGTTGCGGGGACCCTTGCGCATGGGTGCCGCGGTGAACGAGTTCCGCCAGGCCCTGGACAACTCCCTCAGCAACGGCGACACCCGCATTGTCCTCGACCTCGCCGAGGTTCCCATGATTGATTCCAGCGGCATAGGGGTACTCATGAAATCGCTAGCCTCCGCCCGCCAGCGTGGCGGCAACATCAAGCTGGTGAATCCCTCCAAGTTTGCCGTCCAGACCCTGCGCATGGTGGGTCTGCTCAACCTGTTTGAAGTCTTTACCGACGCCGACGCAGCCGTGTCCTCCTTCGCCTGAGCGGAACCAATGTCCGACCCTATGCCCCCCACTCCCGCTCCCGGCCACGACCACCAGGGCTTGCGTCGCCAGCTCAATCTGGCGATTCCTGCCGATGCGGAGCATATCGCCAACGCTACCGACGCCGTGCTGGCTTGCCTTGCCGGCCTAAAGGTGGAAGAAGAAAAAAGTATGGCTATCGGCTTGGCGGTGCAGGAGGCCTTAGCCAACGCGGTAACTCACGGCTGCCAGAACGACCCCTCCAAAACCATCCAGTGCGAGGTCAGCGCCGACGAGCAAGGCCACGTGCTGATCGTGGTCGCCGATCCCGGCCCCGGTTTTAACTACTCGGCTCCCCCGAAGCCCGTGGTGCAGGACGTTTACAACGACCACGGCCGCGGTGTTTTCCTCATTCGCCAACTCATGGACGAAGTCAGCTTTGAGCGCGGCGGCAGCGTAATTCAGATGTGGAAGTATTGAGTCGGTAGTTGGTAGCTAGTAGTTGGTAGTTGGGCAAACCCAACCAGCTACTAACTACCAGCTACCAACTGCTTGTTAGTGAAGTATCGTCTGATTGTGGTGCCGAGGAAGGTTGTCGCCAAAAATTAAAAGGGCTGCGATCTTGGTTACGCTCCAGCCACCAGCTCTTGCGAGGGAGCCGGCAGCGTGGATACGTGCACCATCGCAGCCCCTGACGCGATCACCGCTTTCGCGGTTCCGGACCCCGACTGCTCCTCGCAGAGCCGTCGGTTTTTTCGGGTCCAGTTGCCCTGCGGGTTGCCCCGCCTGGCTAATCACCCAGCTTACTTCGGACTGGCCAATTTGATTTAACCAACCCTTTCAGCCGTCGACGCAAGTGAAGGTAAAGGCAATAACAAAAAAAGTCAACGCCGTTTGTTGGTGCAAACTCGTTGTTTAACTGCACTTCTAATTAGATGTGCAATTTACTGAGCTGCCTTCGCTTGTCTACCCCCAAGCTAAATATTCCCTGGTTTTGCACAGCGTTTTGCACAATTTTGCAGCACAGCAGAGTTTTGCCAGCACAAGCAAAATTGTCGTGAGCTAGGGGTAAGTACTGTTTTTCGTCGCGCTGAGGCCCGCCAGAAATGCGTCTATGGGTCACCCTTTCGTCACCTGCCCGGAACAAAACGGCGGGTTACATTGAGAACATGAAACGCGTGTTCGGGGCCTCTGTAATAGCCGCAACTATCCTTCTGGCGGTATTGGCCTCCGGCCAGAATCCCCCGGTGGTTCCGGCATGGGAGGTGCGATTAGAGCCCACGACGCTGGTCAACGGGGCGCCTGCCCTTTTGTATGTGCTCCCGCCGGTCGGGCTTAAAGCACTGAGCGGTTCCTGGATGGGACACAAGCTCTACTTCAGCTTCGATCCGGCCGACGGCTCCTGGTACGGACTGTTTGGCGCGAGTCTCAACAGCGCGCCGGGCATGTACAAACTGAACCTTGATGGGCAGACGGGTTCAGGGGAGACGATCTCTTACGAACAGAACATCGAGGTGGCGAGCGCGCCTTACGCGACCGTAGAACTGAAAGTCGCGCACAAGTTCACCGCTCCTAACCCCAGACTGCTCAAGCGCATCCGGAGAGAAGAAATCATCAAACACCGCGTTTTCGAGGAGGGCAGCAGCAAGCAGCTGTGGTCCGGCGATTTTGTGGCCCCAGTGGGCGAATCGGTTTCGGAACCGTTCGGCGTCCGCCGCGTCTTCAACGGCGAGTTGAAGACCGAACATCAGGGTCTGGACTACCACGCGCCACGCGGCACGCGGGTGGTGGCTGCCAACTCGGGCACAGTTCTGCTGGCACGGCGCCTCTTCTTCGAAGGTAATTGCGTCGTGGTGGACCATGGCCAGGGCCTGATGACGCTTTACATGCATCTTTCGAAGTTCAAGGTGAGAAAAGGGCAGAAGGTCCGCCGTGGACAACTCCTGGGCTTGAGTGGTGCCACGGGCCGGGCCACGGGGCCACACCTGCACCTGGCGGTGAGGTGGGAGGGAATTTATCTCGACCCGGCCAAGCTGCTGAAGCTCGATTTGCCGCAAAACGGAGCCGTTGCTTTGGCTCGTGTACGGTAGCCACGCTGCTGACCGACTTCGCTGATCTGAGCTGCCCTGGCCCATACGACCGTTCCTGTATCATCTCCGTCGAGAAATGGGGCGCAACTTCCCACCTCTCTCCGGAGGAGCATGTCCAAATCACGCCGGCAGTTCCTGACTGAAACTTCGCTGTTCCTTCTGGCCTCGGCCGCCGCCAAACGCGTGCACGCGCAACAACCCGGAGAAGCGCCGGCGGGTATGCCGTCGGCCTTTGGAGAGGGACCGGCAGTGGGGCCGGCGGTCTCGACGACCACTTTTGCGGAAGCCGAAAAGCTGGTGCAGTTCCCCTTGACTCTACCCGAACGGGCAATGGCGGCAAATACTTGGGCGAGAACGATGGCGGCTCTCTATGAACGGCGCACGGGCCCGCGCAAGGTGGCGCTGGAGGCCACGCTTGCCCCCGCTTCGCGCTGGGATCCGATTTTGCCGGGGCTAAAAGCAGGCCCACAGCAGGACCGCTTTGTGCGCAGCCAGGCTGATCCGGGAGCTTTGCCGGCCAAGGACGAAGACATTGCTTTCGCTCCGGTCACACAGTTGTCCCGGTGGATAGCAGAGAGAAAGCTCACCTCGGAGCGGCTGACGAAGATCTATCTGCAGCGCTTGCAGCGGTTCAATCCCGAACTGCGCTGCGCCATCACGATTACATCCGAACCGGCGCTGAAGCAGGCGCGCCAGGCCGACCTGGAGATCGCTGGCGGCAAGTACCGCGGTCCGCTGCATGGCATTCCCTGGGGCGGCAAGGATTTGCTCGACACGGCCGGCATACCCACCACATATGGCGCCGAACCCTTCCGGAATCGCGTGCCCGCGAAGAACGCTGCCGTGGTCGAGCGCCTGCACGAGGCGGGCGCGGTGCTGGTAGCCAAGCTGAGCCTGGGAGCGCTGGCGCTGAACGACATCTGGTTTGGAGGGCAGACCATGAATCCCTGGCTGCCCCAGGAAGGCTCGGGCGGCTCCAGCGCCGGGCCGGCATCAGCAGTGGCCGCGGGCCTGGTGGGATTTGCCATTGGCAGCGAAACTGGGGGCAGCATCGTTGATCCCTCCATGCGCTGCGGCATTACCGGCTTGCGGCCTACCTACGGTCGCGTGCCCCGCACCGGTGCCATGACTTTGTGCTGGTCGCTCGACAAGCTGGGCCCCATGGCGCGCACAGTTGAGGACACTATGCTGGTGCTTCAGGCCATCACCGGCCCGGACCCTGGCGACCTGGCGAGCATGCCCAGCCACCTCGATTTCGCGGCGGATGAGCCTGTCGCCGGGCTCCGTGTGGGCTACTTCCCTGCCTGGATGAACCAGCCGCCCGCGACTTCAGTGGACCGGGACACTTTGGTTGCACTTAAGAAGCTGGGGCTGGCTCCGGTGGAGGTCTCAATTCCCGACTGGCCGTATGGCGCGCTCCAGCTGATGCTGTTTGCAGAGGGAGCGGCGGCGTTTGAGGAGCTCACGCTAAGTCACGGGATTGATGAATTGAAAGTCCAGACGCCCGATGCCTGGCCTAACATCTTCCGCGAAGCACGTTTCCTTTCCGCGGTGGACTTCGTGCAGGCCGACCGCTTCCGGCGCAAGGTAGCGGAGATGATGGCTGGGGTTTTCGACAAGGTGGATCTGCTGCTGGTGCCTTCGCTGCGCGACGAGATGCTGACCATCACCAACTTCACTGGGCACCCTTCGCTCACGCTGCGCACAGGTTTCGTTGAAGTCAGAAAAGCGCGCAGCGACTGGGCGCCGGACCCAAATCATCCTCTGCCTACCTTCCCCCAGCCGCGGCGCGTGCCTTATGGGGTAACGTTGATCGGGCGGCTGTTCGATGAGGGCACGATAGCGCGGGTGGGCCTCTCCCTGGAGCGCGAGCTGCGCGTGGCAGGTGAGCGGCCGCAGGGATTCTAAGTATGCAGCACCAGGTACCCGCAACTTCCCGTGTAGCACCGCGGGCTCGCGCCTGGCTCATTGCAGCCACTCTCTTTGTTTCATACGCCTACTTTTATCAGGGCACCGGGTGGAACCAGAATT
>DATJFA010000296.1:0-6940 GCA_035496015.1 Terriglobales bacterium
GGACTCGTCAAAGTTGGGAACGAAGTCCACGGTGTCTTTCTCAATATCGGCCAGCAACTCCTCGGCAATGGCGGTCATGCGGCATTCGGTGTAGCGATAGGCCGCGGGCGGGTCGCCGTCTACCGAGCCGAAGTTCCCCTGTCCATCCACGAGCGGATAACGAAGCGAGAAGGGTTGCGCCATACGCACCAGCGCGTCGTAAAGGGCGGCGTCGCCGTGGGGATGGTATTTGCCCAGACATTCGCCGACCACCTTGGCGCACTTCACGTGCTTGCGGTTGTGCAGCAAGCCCATGTCATGCATGGCGTAGAGGATGCGGCGATGCACCGGCTTGAGCCCGTCTTTCACATCGGGGAGGGCGCGGCCGATGATCACCGACATCGAGTAGTCGAGATACGACCGCCGCATCTCCTCTTCAATGTTGATGGGCTGAATGTTCTGCGGCTGGCCGCCGCCCGCGCCACCGTCGCCCGGAGGAGGGGTCAAGGGAAGTTGGGGGTTGTCGTTATCTGCCATGTATATAGCTTCCTAGCTGGTTAGCTTCTAGCTCTTGGCGTTTGTTTTTGTCGCCTCGTTCTGGCGCAAAAAATCGTGGAACCTGGCGGCTCAGTCTGATGCCGCGGAATTGAGCTAACTGCTTGCATTTACAGCATGTTAGTCGGTCAAGAGCTGGTAAGGATTATAGCACGAGAGCGGGCCCAAATAGAGCCGAACGGCGGCGGGAGGTAGTAGCGGATGAGGAACTTCCACGTTCACCGAAGAGGCGCCCACGTTGAGGTTTCGAATCGTCACTCAAGCTGCTTCATTCATCGAGTGTTTCGGGAGGGCGTGGCAGCCGCGCCGGCAAGGTGATTCCTTCCTCCTGTAATCCTGAGTGAGCGCGAGCAATCCCGCTTTGCAGGAGGGGAGTGCGAGTCGAAGGACCTTGCGCTTGTTTGTGCCGCCCCTCACGGGCTCCACAATTATTGGGTTGCTTACCCAGGGCTGACGCCCTGGGCTAAAAACAATTTCGCCCTTCGGGCTGGCTAAAGCTTATGAACGGCACACGGCGTATTCCGAGCCTTCGGGAGCGAATTGCACAATCGTCAATCTTCAATCGTCAATTAAATGACCTTCAGGTCCGCGGTTGGCAGGAACTTAGGCGGCTTGCGAACTTTGGTGGCCTGCTCGAAGGCATAGGCAATGCGGATGAGCGTAGGCTCGCTCCAGGCCCGGCCGAAGAACGAAATGCCCACGGGCAGGCCGAAAATGAAGCCGGCGGGCACAGTGATGCCGGGATAGCCAGCTACGGCGGCCGCGCTGGAGCTGCCGCCGCCAAAGGAATCGCCGTCCACCGGGTCCGTGAGCCACGCCGGTCCGCCGCTGGGCGCGACCAAAGCGTCCAGCTTGTGCTGGTCCATGATGGCGTCAATCCCTTCTTTCCGAGTCAGCCGCTGTGCTGCTTCCAGCGCATCCCGGTAATCTTTGCTGGTCAGCGGGCCCTTGGATTGCGACTGAACGAACAGCTCCTGGCCAAAGAAGGGCATTTCCTGAGTGGGGTGGGCGTCATTGAACTTAATGGCTTCCTCAAGAGTGTGAATCGGGGCTTGCGGGCCTAACCCGGTGAGATACGAATTCAAATCAGCCTTGAACTCGTAGAGCAAAATTTCGTTCTCCTGGTCACGCCACTTGCCCCAGGTGGGCAGGTCAGCAGGGTCAACCATTTCCGCGCCCTGACGCCTCATTTCGGCCAGGGCTTCCTCCATGATGCGGTCCACGGCAGGGTTGAAGCCAAAAGCCTTGCGAACCACTCCTAGGCGGGCGCCGCGCAGAGCTTTAGGATCGAGAAAGCGTGTGTAGTCGGACTGTGCCTTACCGCTACTGGCGGCGGTGGCGGAATCATTGGCATCCACACCGGTCAGCGCCCCGAGAAGTGCGGCCGCATCAGCCAAGGTGCGCGCCATGGGCCCGGCGGTGTCCTGGCTGTGGGAAATGGGAACAATACCGGCGCGGCTGAGCAGGCCCACCGTGGGCTTGATGCCCACGCATCCATTGGCATTGGAGGGACAGATGATGGAGCCGTCAGTTTCCGTGCCGATGGCTATGGCGCACAAGTTGCCGGCGACGGCGGCGCCGGAGCCGGAGCTAGAGCCACAAGGGTTGCGGTTCAGGGCGTAGGGATTATGAGTCTGACCGCCGCGACCGCTCCAGCCGCTGGTGGAGTGCGTGGAGCGGATGTTGGCCCACTCACTGAGGTTGGTCTTGCCGAGAATGACCGCACCGGCTTCCCGCAGCTTCTGGGCCACAAAGGAATCTCGCGCGGGGATGGAGCCCAGCAGCGCCAGCGAACCCGCGGTAGTCATCATGCGGTCATGGGTACCGATGTTGTCCTTGATCAGAACTGGGATGCCGTGCAGGGGACCGCGCGGCCCTTTGGCCTTGCGCTCCTGGTCGAGTTGCGCCGCAATGGCCAGCGCGTCGGGATTGAGCTCGATTACGGAGTTGATGGTGTGCTTGTCTATGGCTTCGATGCGGGCGAGGTAATTTTCGGTCAGAGAGCGGGCGCTGAACTTGCCGGAACTCATGCCCTGCTGCAGGTCGCGAACGGTGAGCTCGTCCAATTCGAAGGCGGGAATGTCCGGGGTGCGATCCTGGGCTGCCTGCGCCAGAGGCGGGCGCAATGCGGCGGCCACGCCGGCCATAGCTGTGGACTGCAAGAACTGCCTGCGATTGGGGGAACTAGCGTTCGGAAGTTTCAATCGTGCTCCTGGTGGTTCGAGTCAGACGGCGGAGAAACGTTACAGAGTAACAGACGAGCCACAAAACGGTGGAGGAAGGAGAGAGCCCTCTTGCCAACTCAAACCAGGCCGTAGCGCTTGCGTTTTTCCAGCAGGGTCTTGCGGCTGATGCCCAGAATCTCGGCGGCACGGCCTTTCCTGCCGCGAGTGGCATCGAGCACTTCGGCGATGTAGGCGCGCTCCAGCTCTTCCAGGGTCATTTTCCTGGGGGTGCTTTCGCGCATGCGCTGGGGGAGGTCGGCGGGCGTGATTTCCGGCCCCTGGCCCTGAACCAACGCGCGCTCCAGCAGGTTGCGCAGCTCGCGCACATTGCCGGGATAGTCGTAAGCCTCGAGCAGCGCCAGCGCGGCGGCGGAGACTTTGCGATGAGGGCGGCGGTGAAGTTCCGCCAGTTGGGGCAGGAAGTGCGCGATAAGAGGACGAATATCGCCAGGGCGCTCCCGCAGAGGCGGTACCACGAGGGGAATGACGTTGAGGCGATAAAACAGGTCCTGGCGGAATGCGCCGTCGGCCACGCCTTTCTCCAAGTCCGCATTGGTGAGAGCGATAATGCGGGCGGATAGGGTAATAGGACGATTGCCGCCCAGGCGCTCGAATCGTTTCTCTTCGATGACGCGCAGGAGCTTGGCCTGCATGGCCGGCGTAAGAATGGCAATCTCATCGAGCACTAGAGTCCCTGCGCCGGCTAACTCGAGGCGCCCGCGCTTGGCCTGGACAGCCCCGGTGAAGGCGCCACGCTCATAGCCGAAAAGCTCGCTCTCCATCAGTTCGCGGGGCAGGCTAGCGCAATCAATTTTGACCAAAGGCTCGTCGCGCCCAGTACCCAGGTAGTGGATGAGGGAAGCGAACAGTTCCTTGCCGGTTCCGCTCTCGCCCCGAATCAGGACAGTGGAGGCGCTGGCGGCCACGCGTCGAGCTTTTTCCAGGAGTGCGAGGGAGAGGGGATCGGCGGCGACCCAAGAAGAGAGAATCTGCCCGGCAGGAGAGGCGACAGCCGGCGCAGCGGCCGATACGGCACCAGCGGATGGTGTGGGGTCGTGCTCGGCCTTGGCCATCAAGCCTTCCTGCGGCGCGGGCGGGGCGTTTCCTCCGCGTTCTCCAGGCGAGACCGGCCGCGCCGCGTGGTCAACTCAGAAGGCTCGAGGCGCCGGGCCGACTTCCACAACCGCTCCAGGTCGTAATACTTGCGCGCCTTCTCCGAAAAGACGTGGACCACGAAGTCCACGTAATCAAGCAACACCCAGTCCGCCTGCTTGTAGCCCTCGACGTGGGCGGGATGCAGGCCTATCTTATCCAGGCGCTGCTCCACTTCGTCAGAAATGGCTTGAATTTGCCGCGGATTCGTGCCACTGCAAACCACGAAATAGTCGGTGAAGGCGCCGGAGCCCTTCTCCATTTCCAGGATGGCGACATCTTCCGCCTTTTTCTCCACGCAAGCACCGATGGCTTGTGAGACCTGCTGCTTGAGGTTGTTCTTCTTGGCCATAGTAAACAGTTGGATCATCCCTCGTTGGCTCTTAGCTGATGGCTCTTAGCTCCTGGCTCAACCCCCGGCGCCGAACCCGCCTGCGCCGGCCGGTACAGGCGCATCTTTTTGATGTATTCCGCCACGGGATTGGGTACCAAGCGCGCCAGCGAGCGCCCGCTCAGAGCGGCAGCTCGAATCTGTGTAGAGGACACGGGCACATGGACGTCCTCGAGGAAGTGAATGTGCGCCGGGCCCAGCACCAGCTCGCCCTGCGCCGGCTGCTTGCGAAATGCCTGGCGGACGGACTGCCTGGGTCGAAGGCTTTCGGGAAGGGCCTCCGCCACCTGGGCGAGGCTGTGCCCCGGCCGGTTACCCACGATGAATTCCGCTTCGCCCAGCAGCGCCTCCGGCTCTTTCCACTCGGCGATCTTCAGAAACGCGTCAATGCCAATGAGGAAGTACAGGCGATCGCTCTTGCCCAGGGTGCGCTTGAAGCGGCGCACCGTGTCAATCGAATAGTTGACCCCGGGCTGGTCGTGGTGCATGTGGCGGTGCACGGCTTTGACGCCCTTGCGGGGGCGTGGCATCTCAACCACCTCGCCAGGATGGTCCCCGGTTGGGGCGCGCGGGGCCTCCAGCCGAGATGGAAAGAACGTCTTCTCGCCCAGCGTAGCCAGGGCCAGCATGGCGTAGCGGTCCTCAAACGGGGCCAACGGCTCGCTGGAGCGCAAGGGAGGCAAGTTAGCTGGAACAAAATGAATTTGTTTGAGGTCGAAGCGCTGCTGGGCCGCCTGGGCCAGCGCGAGATGACCTTTGTGCACGGGATCGAAGGTACCGCCGAAGAGGGCGATATTCATGAACAGCGTTCGGTTCTCAGCAGTAGTTTCGCGTTAAATGAGGAAGGTTGCAAGTGGGGATTCGCCCCGTCCAGGGCACCGGCTATGCCGCGGCTGGTCTGGTATCTTGCCTCAGCCATTTCCTCAGAAGATTGAAAAGCCACGGGCCTGACGGCCCGACGCACGGGGCGGAGCCCTGTGCCCACACGATCTTAATTGGCGAGAGCATTTGTGTGCCGCAGGCGCAATTCTTCAAGCCGCCGGGTCATCGCCACCTTAAGCTGCTCGACGCCTTCGCCGGTAGCGGCCGAGACCGGGTACAGTTCCAGGCCATGCTTCTTAGCGTAGCGGCGCAGTTTGGCCAGCTTTTCTTTGTTTGCGATATCCATTTTGGAGGCCGCCAACAGCATGGGCTTGGCCTCCAGGTGCGCGCCAAAGCTCTTGAGCTCGCCCATGATGACTTCCACGTCGTGCACGGGATCGGGGCGGCCGCTGGAGTCGGAAACATCCACCAGGTGCACCAGCAAGCGTGTGCGCTCAATGTGGCGCAGGAATTGTGTGCCAAGGCCGGCACCGGTATGAGCCCCTTCAATCAGGCCGGGAATGTCGGCCACCACGAAGCTGACCTGGTCGGGATCGCCCGGCTCGCCAACCGCGACTACGCCCAAGTTGGGTTCGAGGGTGGTGAAAGGATAGTCAGCAATCTTGGGGCGGGCCGCCGAGATACGTGAAATCAGGGTGGACTTACCCACGTTGGGATAACCGACCAGGCCAACATCGGCGAGCAGCTTGAGTTCCAGGCGGTAGCTCCGCTCTTCGCCGGGGCGCCCAGGTTCGCACTCGCGAGGCGCCTGGTGGGTGGAGGTGGCAAAGCGGGCATTGCCACGGCCACCGCGGCCGCCGCGGGCGATGACCAGCCGCTCATCGGCGTAAGAAAAGTCGTGCAGCCGCTCGCCGGTTTCGTCGTCGTAGAGAATGGTGCCGACCGGCACTTTGAGCACAACATCGGCGCCATCCTGACCGGTACGCTTAGAGCCTTCGCCGTGACGGCCGCGCTGCGCTTTGTATTCCGGGTTGAAGCGGAAGTGGACCAGGGTGTTGTGGCGCTCGCTGGATTCCATAACCACGTCGCCGCCCTTGCCGCCATCGCCGCCGGAGGGTCCGCCGCGAGGCACGAATTTTTCGCGACGGAAAGCCATGCAGCCATTGCCGCCGTCGCCGGCTTTGACGCGAATTTTGGCTTCATCTATGAACATCCAGAGAATCTCACCGCCGAGACGCTGAGCAACACAACCCAAATCTTATTCACCACAGAGGCACAGAGAAATTGATATTTGATGACCCTGGGATGAGTCTTGTATGCATTGAAAAACAACCTGTTCACGCCTCAGAAATTCCTAACCAGAAGATGTTCTTCTCTGAGCCTCTGTGGTGAACAAAATAGAAAGCCTCGCAAACAGCACGAGGCCTCCAACAAATCCAAGTGAATTCAAATCTCTCGGCGTACTCTGCGTCTCGACGGTAAAAAACTTAAGACTCAGGAACGGGCTCGACCATCACGAACTTGCCCATGGAGCCCTTGTCCACGAACTTGAGGCGACCACTGACCTTGGCGAACAGGGTATCGTCCTTGCCGCGGCCAACGTTGAGGCCCGGCTTCACCCGCGTGCCCCGCTGGCGCACGATGATGGTGCCGCCAGGCACGACCTGGCCTCCAAAAGCTTTGAATCCCAGCCGCTGCGAATTCGAATCGCGTCCGTTCCGTGAACTGCCTAATCCTTTTTTGTGCGCCATGAAAAGCTCCTATCGGACACTGGCCCTAACTAGTAGTTCCTGATTCCACGTGCTACTTCTTTTTC
>DATJFA010000297.1:0-3168 GCA_035496015.1 Terriglobales bacterium
CTGCCCCTGGTGGCCGGGCGCATGACCCGCCTGGCCCAGTTCTACACTGCCTCGGAAAAGACTTACGAGGGCGTTATCCGCTTTGGCTTTGCCACCGATACTTACGACGCCGAAGGCGAGCCCCAGGCCGAGCCGCAAACAATTAAAGCAACACTTGAACAATTGCGCGAGCTTTCAGGCCGCTTCCGCGGACGGATACGCCAGATGCCACCCCCGTTTTCCGCCAAGAAGATCCATGGTGTGCCCGCCTACAAGCTGGCCCGCAAGCACCGCGAGGTAGAGTTGGAGCCGGTGGAGGTCGAAATCAAGGAGTTCGACCTGCTTGACTGGGATGGCGAAAGGGCCTGCTTCCGCGCCCGCGTGGCTTCCGGGACCTATATGCGCTCGGTAGCCCACGAAATGGGCCAGATCCTGGCCTGTGGGGCCCATTTGGCGTCTTTGCGCCGCACAGTTCTGGGCGAATTCGCCATAGCCGACGCCCGTAGCCTGGAGGAGCTGGAACAAGCCGCCCAGCAGGCGCGGGCGGAGGAGCTCTTCATTCATACTCGGAAGTTGCTGCCGGAAATGCCGGGCGTGACGGCAAATGAGGAAATGCTGGCCCGGATTCGGGTTGGCCGTGCCGTGAACCTGCCCGAGCTCTCGCGTGCGCGCCAGGTGAAGGTCTTTTATGGCCAGGGCGAACTGGTCGCCATCGCCACCCGTGTGGCAGGCACGTTATTTCATCCCAAAATAGTCCTTGCTGCTGTCGAAGCACAGGCCACAGGAAACCGGGTCCGCTGACCAGTAGGGGCATAGCTCAGGGCTTGGGAAGGGTGATGGGGACATACAGGGTATATGCAATGTCCGATAACAGGTATTATGTAAAGTAGAGGCCTGTGGCCGCAATAGTCCGGCCTTGTCCCGCTCGCACCTTGCTGCGCCGCCCGTTCCAGCCTAAGCTGGCTGCGAAGGAACCCTGGTTATGGCCAGACTTTCGGCAATTGCCCTAATCTTAGCTTTGCTGCTGGTTCTGGGCGCCTGTGGCGGTGGACTGAATTTCACCACGCCGCCTCCGCCACCCCCGCCGCCGCCCTCTCCCTTTTCTCCGGCTTTCATATACATCAGCAACACCAATGCCAGCACGCTTACTGGCATCAACGTGGCCGGCGGCAAGCAGACCCGGCTCGGCACCAGCCTGCCGCCTCCCGGCGGTGCTCCCATTGGCATGGTGGCTACGGGCAAAATGCTGTACGTCGCGAATTCCGGCTCGGGGACCATTAGCGGCTTCAGCTTCAATGCCGATTCGGGCGCATTGCAGACCTTGCCCGGCTCGCCGGCTGTGGCCGCCCCCGGGGTCAGGCAGCTCGCCCTCTGCCCGGGCAACGTCGGAGCCACGCCGCCGAAGTTCCTCTATGCCGCGGCTGATTCCGGCGTCCTAGGCTTCAACATTACCGGCACCGGCCAGCTCACCCCTGTGCCTGGTTCTCCGTTTAGCGCCGGCGCCCAGCCTGCCGCCGTGCTCACGGATTTTGCCTGCAACTTTCTCTTTGTTGCCAGCAAGGACTCCAACAGCATTTCCGTATTTTCTGTGAACCTCAGCAACGGCTTTTTAACCCCCGTTTTTGGCTCGCCATTTCTGGCTGGTACAGCCCCGGTGGCGCTCGCAATGGGCGACGGTTTTCTCTTCGCCGCCAACTCAGCCTCCAACAATGTCTCTGTTTACACGGTTCGCAGCGGCACCGGAAGCGGCACATTTCTTACGCCGGTGCCGGGCTCGCCCTTTTCCGCCGGTTTCACGCCCAGCGCCCTGGTTTACTTCAGCCCCACGCTTTACGTCGCCAACTCCGGTTCCGGCGACATCTCCGCTTTTACGGTTGCGCTGGATACCGGCAGGCTTACACCCGTGGTCGGGTCACCGTTCCTGACAGGTAATCTACCTCTGGCGATGATCGCCTTCTCGCCTCCGTCCAGCAACGTGGCGCAGCAATTCTTCCTATACGTGGCCAATGCCGGCTCCGGTACCTTGAGCGGCTTCACTATCGGCGCTGACGGCGCCCTGACCGTTGTGCAGGGTTTCCCGTTCCCTGCCGGCACTGATCCCCAGGGCTTGGTCTTTGCCTGCGGACATTGCGGCTACCCATGAGGCGATTGACGATTAAACATTGACGAATGACGATTGAACACCTCGGGCGCGCAGAAGGAATGCGGGCTTGACCGCCCGGACATGTCGTCATCCCTGCGCCCTCTGCGTTAAGGTCTTGCCAGCAGCTTCTCCAGCTCTTCGCGCACCCGCCGCACCGTTTCCAGCCTTTCCGGCGTGGCCTCCACGACCTCCTGCTTGTACTGGAATACCTGCCGGCCTCCGATGTGTATGAGCACGCCCATGGCCTCGCCCATGCGCCAGCCGGGCGTGCCGATCATGCGCAGCCCTTCGGGCGTGGCCTCCAGCAGCGCGATCACGTTATCGCGCACCGCGCCGATGGCCTTGGGAAAGCGTTCAAAGGTTTCCAGCTGGAATCCCGCCAGGTAGATGCGCTGCAGTTGTTCGGCGGGATCAGGCATGAGGCATTGACGATTGAAGAATTACGATTGACGATTGTTCGAGGGTTTAGGCGGTTTCGGTTTGCATTCGGCCCCAGGTTTTTCAATCGTCAATCTTCAATCGTAAATCGTCAATTTATAGGGACGCCCGCAAAGCGGCCTCACATCTTGTACCGCCCCAGGTCCTCGTCGTTCAGGTTCTCCAGCCACTTGCGCAGCTCTTCGCTGGAGACGCGGTCGGAAACCGAGCTGGCCAGCTTGGAAGATTTGAGCACGTCATCCTCGACGAAGATGGGACAATCCACGCGCAGCGCCAGGGCCAGCGCATCCGAGGGCCGGGAATCAATGCTGATGATGCGTCCGTCGCGCTCCAGCCAGATGACGGCAAAGAACGTGTCTTCGCGCAGTTCCGTAACCACTACTTTGTGCACTGCGGTATCAAGGCCGGTGAGCACGTTTTTGAGCAGGTCGTGAGTCATGGGCCGCGGCGTGGTCACCATTTCACTCTCCAGGGCGATGGCGTTGGCCTCGTAAATTCCCACCCAGATGGGCAACACCGAATCCCCGGCCACATCTTTGAGGATCACGATGGGCATGTTGGTCACCGGGTCCATCATCAACCCGCGAATTTTCATCTCCACTTCCATC
>DATJFA010000298.1:0-4008 GCA_035496015.1 Terriglobales bacterium
ACAGTACCCGTCGAGCCAATCGCCCACCACACAACAGCCAAGTACGCAGGCTCCCAGCACTACGGCGCCCGACCAGGGGCAGACCACAGCGCCTGACCAGACACAGAGCACGGGAAATTCAGCCGCCACCGCTCCCGACAATGACGCGCTGGCGCAGCAGGTGCAGCAGAAGCTTTCCACCGAGCCGGCGCTGAAGAACGTGCAGGTAGAAGCGAAGAAAGGCACAGTGACTTTGAGCGGATCGGTAGCTTCGAAAGCCGACCGCAAGCACGCGGAAGAACTGGCCAAGTCGGTTCCGGGCGTAAAGAAAGTGCACGCGAAATTAAAAGTGAGCCCGAACGCGGCAGGCAGCGAAGCCGGCAACACGTCAGCGCAAGCGGGCGTGCAGCAAGGCAACCAGGAACCGGGAAGCATGAGCGGGTCGGCGCAGGCGGAGAGCCAGCAGCAGGGTTCTTCAGCTGAAGCCGGCGCGAACTCGCAGACGCAGCAGAGCCCGGGAACAGCCCAGACTGAGCCGGGCCAGACGCAGCCTGGCATGACCCAGCAGGGAGTGCAAACACCTAACAACCAGATGGGCACGGCGCAGAGCGCGACCCAGATCCAGTCTGAAATTCAGAATGCGCTGCAGCAGCAGGGCACGCTTTCCGGAAGCAACATTCAGACCAATGTCACTGACAGTGATGTCGAGCTGACCGGGACGGTGGCGACGCCTGACCAGAAGCAGACGGCTGAGCGGATCGCAGGTTCGTATGCCGGCAGCCGCCGGGTGGTGAACCACATTACGGTGAGCTCGCTGAATGGACAGACGGGCACTCCGGGCGCGCCGGCTACGACGCAACCGCAGACGATGCCCGGGCAGGGTGGCGTAAATCCGCAGATGCCGCCGCGGCAGACGGCTCCGCCGCAGCAGAACCCGCAAAATCCACCGATGTCGGAGAACCCGCCACAACCGCAGCTGTAACTTAGTTCTTGCAGAAAGGGCGGCCCAAAGGGGCCGCCTTTTTTGTTCCACCAGGGCTAAAGCCCCCGTAGTTAGCTCAGCTGTTCCCTGGACTAAAGTCCGGGGCTTCCACGGAGAAGTTATCCTGGCGGACAGGTTGGTCTCTCCCCCGGAAGAGAAAAGCGCAAGGTCCTTCGACTCGCGCTCGTTTCGCTTCGCTCAATTCGCGCTCGCTCAGGATGACATTCGAAGAAAGTAATTCGCAGAAATCAGGGGACAGCGGCGCCATCCGCGGGGCGTCCTATAAAGAACCGTTTTCTGTGTCAAGGATCAGGAGGCGAGCTACGCTCGCCCGCACGGGCGAGGGCGCCCGTGCCCACACCTTTCATTTCAAAAGTTTCGAGTTAGCAGTTTGAAGTTTCAGCCCACGAACCTTGAAACGCGAAATCGGTGAGAGAACTCCCCTTGATGGCGGCGATACCGCCAGCCAGGCAGGGGTGTTTCGACTCGGGCGTTCGCCCTCGCTCAACATGACAGGAAAACGCAAGTCAGTTCGCCCTCGCTCAACATGACAGTAATGACTGATATGGAACTACGAATTGTGGGCATGGGGGCTTGCCCCGTGCAGGTGGGGCGGAGCCCCGCCCCGACGTGGGTCAGGAGAGGAGGCGGGCGGCGTCTTTGGCGTAGTAAGTGAGGATGATGTCGGCGCCGGCGCGGCGGATAGAGGTGAGCGATTCCATCATGACGCGGTCCCGGTCAATCCAGTTGTTGCGGGCGGCGGCTTCGATCATGGCGTATTCGCCGGAGACCTGGTAGGCGGCCAGGGGCACATCGAAGCGGGCGCGGGCGGCGGCGATAACGTCGAGGTAGGGCATAGCGGGCTTGACCATGATCATGTCCGCGCCTTCTTCCAGGTCGAGCTCGATTTCACGCATGGCTTCGCGCAGGTTGGCGGGGTCCATCTGGTAGCTGCGGCGGTCGCCGAACTGAGGGGTGGAGTCGGCAGCTTCGCGAAAAGGACCGTAGAAGCCGGAGGCAAACTTGGCGGCGTAGGAGAGGATGGGAGTGTTGATGAGACCGGCATCGTCGAGAGCCTTGCGAATGGCGGCCACGCGGCCATCCATCATGTCAGAAGGAGCGATGATGTCCACGCCGGCGTGCGCCAGGGAGACGGAAGTGCGGGCAAGAAGCTCGAGGGTGGCATCGTTCACAATTTCATAATCCCCCGCGGTGGCCGTGATGTGGGCAGCAGCGCTGGCGAGGGAGCGAGCTTTGTCCTTTGACTTAACCGCGACCACCTTGCCGGCGGCGGCACCCAGAGATTGGGGCACGCCCACCCGCTTGACGATGCCGCAGTGGCCGTGCGACATGTACTCGCACAGGCAGACATCGCCGAGAATGAGCAGGTGGGGCAGCTCGCGCTTGATGGCGCGGGCGGCCTGCTGCACGATGCCGTCGTCTTCCCAGGCGCCGGTGGCCACTTCGTCTTTCTTTTCCGGAAGGCCAAAAAGAATGATGGCGGGCACGCCCAGGGACTCGGCTTCCCGCGCCTCTTTCACCGCTTCGTCCACGGACAGGTTGCAGACGCCGGGCATGGAGCGCACTTCCTTGCGCACGCCCTCGCCGGGGCAAACGAACATGGGATAGACGAAGCTTTCCGGGGTGAGCCGGGTTTCACGCACCAGGGAGCGCAGGGGCTCGGTGCGGCGCAGGCGGCGCAGGCGGGTGACGGGGAAGGCCATGGGGAAATCTTAACACCGGGGTAAACATGAGGGTGTGATGGGGATCACAGGAGTGAGGATTGAAGTGACGAATTGAAGCTTCGCAGGGAGCGCCGGTTAGAACTCCCCAGAACCTTGGTGACGGTGCGGACAGAGTAGGGGTCCTTCGACTCCGCAGGCCGGTTCGCTCGCGAACCAGCCTGCGGCGCTCAGGATGACAGTGGCAAGGGGAATTGCTTTAGCGCAAGGGGAATTGTTTTAGGATGAAAGAATGGCGGAGGGGCTAAAACACAGCAGCGCGCGGGTGCTGGAGTTTGAGGGCGTGCGGGAGATGCTGCGGGTGTATGCCTCGTCGCCGCTGGGGCAGGGACGGATAACAGCGCTTTCGCCTTCCGGGGAGCGGGAGTGGATTGAGCGCCAGCAGGAGATGACGGAGGAGATCCGGGAATATCGCCGGGTGGGCGGGCGCTTTGATTTTTCGGGATTGAACGACCCGAGCGCGCTGGCACAGAAGGCGCGTATTGAAGGGGCGGCCCTGGAGGCAGGCGAGCTGCGCGAAATTCTTGCCGTGGTGGACAGGGCGGCAGAGTGGCGGGAGATCGGGCTGCAGCCGCCGGCCATGAAAGTGACTCGTGCTCCAGCGGCCGGGAGCCCAGCCGAGGGCGGCTGGGACCACGCGAGTTCGGTTTGGCCAAAGATTGCGGAGCTCTCCGCCGGCATTGCGGACTTCACCGAGCTGCTGCGATTCTTCCGCAACAAAATCCTTCCCGACGGCACGCTGGACGACCGGGCTTCGCCGCAACTGGCGGCGGTGCGCCGCGAAATTGAGAAACAGAAGCGGCTGATTCATGAATCTCTGCAAAGCTACGTGAGGCGGCTGTCGGAAGGCGGAGTGGTACAGGAGGAGCTGGTCACAATTCGCGGGGAGAGATTTGTTATCCCCGTCAAAAGCGAACAGAAGCGGCGGGTAAACGGAGTGGTGCACGGCGTGAGCTCGAGCGGGCAGACGGTGTTCGTGGAACCGCTGGAGACGATCGAGCAGAACAACGACCTGGTGCGGCTGCTGGAAGAAGAGCAGGCCGAGATCCACCGGATTCTGCTGGAGATGACACGGCGTGTGGGAGCTCAGGCTGAAGCCATCCTGCTGGCGTGCGAGATTCTGGGCGAACTGGAGCTGCAGTTCGCCAAGGCGCGGTTGGCCGCCGATTATGAGTGTGTGGCGGTGACGTTCGGCGATCAAGCTATGGTGCTGCGCAATGCGCGGCATCCGCTGCTGGAACGAAATCTCAAAGCCAAGGGCGGGAGAGTGGTGCCCATCAGTGTGGAACTGAGAGGGGAGTGGCG
>DATJFA010000299.1:0-10998 GCA_035496015.1 Terriglobales bacterium
CACCTTGAAGGATTCGAAAAATCCCGCGGCATTGGCCACGCTCAGCAGCTTTTCGTTGGGGATCACGATGACCGTGCCCACTGACTGCATGAGCTCGGCAATTCCCTGCTCCGCCTGCGCCATCCGCCGCTTGCCTTCGAAGCCGAACGGCTTGGTGACCACGGCCACCGTCAGCGCGCCCAGTTCGTTGGCCAGCGAGGCCACAATCGGCGCGGCTCCGGTGCCGGTGCCGCCGCCCAGTCCGGCGGTGACGAACACCATGTCCGCGCCTTCCAGGGAGTCAATCAGCTTGTCGGTATCTTCCAGCGCGGCGCGGCGGCCCACTTCCGGATTGGCGCCCGCACCCAAGCCATTGCTCAGCTTGCTGCCAATCTGAATCTTCACCGGGGCGCGCGAGAGCCGCAACGACTGAAGGTCGGTGTTGGCCACCAGGAACTCCACGCCCTCCAGGCGCGCCTCGATCATGCGGTTGACGGCATTCACGCCACCTCCGCCTACACCCACCACCTTAATTTTTGCCGGCGGTTGCGGCCCGTTGTCCATGCCCACCCGAAGTTCCATCACTTTGTCGCTCATAACCTCTCTTTTCGCGCCCGGAATTGGGTTTTACAACTGCAGCGTAAGTGGTGCAGTCAGCAGGGACAATAAGGTGATACGCGTAGAAGTGGGCATCAGTTTGTGGAAAAGGCGGACGCTACTCCTGGAGGCGCAGGTAGCGCTCTACCCCGTTCTTCTTTTTATCCTGTCATCCTGAGCGAGCGCGAGTTGAGCTTGGCGAGACGAGCGCGAGTCGAAGGACCTTGTGCTCTTGTGCCGCCAGGCTAGAAATCGCTTCTGCCGGAACCATGCTGCTATCGCGCAGCGCCAGGCAGGGCTGCATGGTGGGCGGACACCAGGGGAATGGAGGCGGTCACGCCTTTGCTTTCCACCATGGTGTAGATCGCATCCGCGGACAGCTGAGCGAATTTTTCAACCAGACCACTGGGCCAGCGCACTTCCACCGAATCCAGGGTGGCGGCTGAGCCCAGACCAAAGTGCAGGCGCAAATCGTTTTGCGAAAGGTACCCCGAGCCACCACGCACCTCGTCGAACTGCACCAAAGAGCCGGCGCGAACGGTCACGCGCGCTCCGATAGCGGCGCGGTTGCTCTTTGTGCCGATGAAGTGGAAGAGAACGCGATGATAGCCGTCCTGGTTGCGGTTCATCAGCAGCGTGGGCGGGCCGTCCATGTTGGTGACCACTATGTCCACGTTGCCGGTATTGAAGATGTCGCCAAACGCGGCTCCCCGTCGGGAGTTGGGAGGAATCGTTCCCAGGCCGGCTGCGCCGGCAACTTCTTCGAAAGTGCCATCGCGGTTATTCCGGTAGAGTAACAGCGGCTGGCGATAAGGGGCGCTGCTCTTGACTTCATCCATTTGCGGGTAGACGTGCCCGTTGGCCACGAACAGATCAGGCCAGCCGTCGTTGTCCATGTCGAAAAATCCAGTTCCCCAGCCTACCAGGGGATAGCTCGCCTGCCCCAGGCCCGAAGTCCAACCGACGTCATCGAAGCCTTGTGCGCCCAGGTTGCGGTAGAGCGTGTTGGGTTGGTCGGCGAAATTGCTCACGAAAACAGAGAGCCGCCCGCTGTGATCATAGTCAGCAAAATCCACCCCCATGGAGCCGAGCGCGTTGCCATCAGCATCCAGTGCCGACCCCAGCAGCATGCCGGTTTCCTTAAACGTACCGTTATGCTCATTGTGATAGAGGTACTTGGGAGTCGAATCGTCAGCCACAAACAGATCCGGCCAGCCGTCGTTGTCGTAATCGGCCCATTCCACCCCCAGGCCGTAATAGCCGTCCGGATCGGACACGCCTGCCTTTTTTGACACTTCTTCAAAGGTGCCGTCGCCACGGTTGTGGAACAGCAGATCACTCTCGCCCACCATGCCCCAGGGTCCGCACTGAACCGCCACTCCTTTGTAGCGGCAGAACTGCTTGCTGCCGGGCACGGGCAAATGCTCCATGTCGAAGTGAACGTAGCGTGAGACGAAAAGGTCCACGTAGCCGTCGCGGTCATAATCCGCCCACGCCGCGCCGGTGCTGAAGCCGCTGCCGCGCACCCCAGCCTTGTCGGTAACATCTTCGAAAACGCAATCTCCCTTATTGTGATAGAGAGCATTGCCGCTATAGCCGGTGACGTACAAGTCGAGGTTGCCGTCATTGTCGAAATCGGCCACCGCCAGCCCCATGCCCCATCCCTCGCGGTTCAATCCGGCGCGTTGCGTGATATTAGTGAAGGTGCCGTTCGGTTCCTGGTGCCAAAGTGTGACCATGGGGTCGCCTCCCCTGCGGTAGCGGTCCACCGTGGAGCCATTGACCATAACGATATCCAGGCGACCGTCGTTATCGCAGTCGAACAGGCCGATGCCGCCGCTGATTGATTCCACCACGTAACGTTTCTCCGGGGCGGAGAGGTGCGAAGCGTGTAAGCCGGCCTGAGCGGCAACGTCTTCAAAGCGCGGTACAGGAGGCAGGTTGAGTCCTGGAGCTTTCTTCCGCACCGCCAGGCGCGGGGGCTGAATAACCACGGGAGCAGCGGAAGAGGGCGGGGCCGGCTTCTGCGCCCACAGCAGTGCAGAAAGCGACAGCAGCAGGAGCAGGCAGGCCAGAAGCGCTCTCACGACGCGCACATTCTAGCAGCAAACAAAAAAGCCCTGACCGCCGCGGAGCGGCCAGGGCGAAATTAGCTAAGCGATCTCTAGAAGATGAACTTCAGGCCCAACTGCAGAATGCGGGGGTTGTGCGCCGCACTGGAGTTCAGGAAGTCGGCCTGACCGATGCAGGATGTGCCGGTTGTGCCAGAGCAGTCATAGGAGTTGGTGGCGGAACTGAAACCCGCTCCTATACTTCCGGAGTCTCCAGCAATGGGTGCGAAATTAGTATGGTTAAGGATGTTAAACGCTTCCGCACGGAACTCCAGGGCAATCTGTTCGTGAATCACGAAGTGTTTGAACAGGGCCATGTCAAAATTGGTGAAATTGGGGTTACGCAGGAAGTTGCGGGGAACGTTTCCAAAGGTAAGGCCTTGAGGCAGGGCGAAAGCTGCTGGGTTGTAATCCAAATACGGGCCTACGCTGCCAAATGCCCCACCGGTCCCGGCATTGGGGTTGCCAATGCGGTCAAGGTATGAGCCCGCGCTGACTATACCGTTGGCCACACCAGCGTTATCGCCGAAATCGGCACCATTGGTGACGCTGAACGGTGTGCCTGTGTTATAGGCAACGATGCCCGACCACTGCCAGCCACCGAGCAGGGCATGCGTCAGGCCCGAACCGCGGAAGAAAGGCAGGTCATAGACGTAGCCGATGCTGAGGATGTGTCGCTGGTCGAAGTTGGAACTCGCCCGGAACTCGCTGGGAGCATACGAGTTGACGAAGCTACCGTCGAAGCGATCGGAGGAATCGTCAATCGAGTGGGCGTAGGTGTAGGCAACATTCAGTTGCAAGCCGCCCATGCTATGACGCAAACCAAATTGGAAAGAATGGTAGATGGAGCTGCCCAGGTTTTGCAGGCCGGCAATATCGGAATACCCTTGGAAGGGACGGAAGAAATCGCCAGGGATATTGCCACAAGCGACGTTCAAATTGATAGCCGCCTGACCGGTAACAGGCACGCCACTGGGTGTCGTCAGGGTGCCGCAGTCATCATGACCACCCGCTCCGATAGCCTCACCCGGCTTGTATGGGTTGAGAGAAAGCGGCAGGGGGTTTAGCTGGTTGAAATCCGATTGCCGCGCCAGGTGAGTGCCTTTGCTGCCCACGTACGAAGCTGTGGCTACCGTGTTCTTCACAATTTCGTGCTGCACATCCAGATGCCATTGCTGTACGTAAGGCCAGATGGCCTTAGTTGGGATGGAATTGACAGTCAGCGGAAACACGGCGCCGGCGGCCCCAATCCGGTTGTAGCCGCTGGTGATTAACGCTCCCGTTCCTGGATCTACAACACTGAAAATATTGGACTGAGCAGCGGCCAGCACGCCAGGAGGCGAGTTCTCCAGCGACTCGGTGTTGGCTTCGTTGCCGTTGGTAGCTTCCCAGAAGATACCGTAGCCGCCGCGGATGGCCCAGCGGCCGTTGCCCATGGGGTCGTAAGCGAAGCCGATACGCGGGGCGGGATTAAACAGGTGGCCCGTCATGCAGCCGTCAGGAACACCGGGCGTGACCCCGCATTGCACCATGCCGTTAAAGCGGCTAGTGCCGGGTGTGAGGATTAGGTGGCCGTCACCAGGATCAACCAGCGGCGCCTTCGCTGGATCGAAAACCGCGGGATCGAAGTTGTACGCGTTGTGATTTTTTTCCTTGTAGATGCCATACATGCTGATCCGCAGCCCCAGGTTCAGGGTCAGCTTGTCGGTCACCCGCCAGTCATCCTGGAAATACGGCTCGAAGCTCTTTTGCCGGTTATAGAACTTTAAAGACTTGTCCTGCTGCCCAAAGGTGTCGACATTGCCCATCAGCATGTCGGCGAAGGGATTGCCCGTGCTGACGGTTTTGTTGCTGCCGTTAAAGGTCAGATATCCCGGGGTGCCGCCTGTGCCTAGTTCGCTTCCCAGTTCGTTTTTCTGCCGGAACGCAGCGAAGAAGCCAAACTGCAGGTTGTGGCGCCCCACGATCTTAGTGACATTGTCGCGCAAGGTATAGCTGGGGTTTGAGTTATAGGTGCCGTTCGGAATGTACCCGGCATCCTCGCCGAAGTTGAACTGGGAACCGCCGTTGGTGAGATTAATGCCCGGAATAACGTTCGTGGGCCCAAACAGCGTACCCATGGTCATACCGGCGGGTCGCTTCCAAGCATTGGGGTCGGGAAAACCGGTGTTGTTGAGAATGATGTGGTCGGTGGTGTAGCTGACTACGAATTCATTCAGCAAGGTGGGCGAAGCAGTAGTATTCAGGCGGGCTACCAGGCTCACGCCCGGACCGTCGAAATTGGTGCCAATGGTGGGGAAGTCGCCGGCATTGGTCCATAGCGGCACCGCCGTCTGCGTATTCCAGGAATCGTGAATATAGTGGAAGCTGAGACGGTTTTTAGAGTTGATGTTTTCGTCAATCCGCACCAACTCTTCCCGCCAATTGGTCGGCTGAATGGGCGAAGACACAAAGTTGTTACCCGAGTTCGCTGCCGGCACGAGCGCGTTTACTAGTAACGCTCCGTTGGGATCAACTGGGACAGTATTGCTCGGAAAAAATGACGTCGGCTGACCCGGAATGTGGGGACAACTCTTTCCCGGACAAACATCGGAAAAATTGCCCAAGCGTTCCGCTGCTGTGGGCACCTCCACGTTGAAGTTGGTGCCCGGCACCCGGTCCTTGCGCCATTCCTGTGACCAGAAGAAGAACGTCTTGGTCTTATCGGTGTTGTACACACCGGGGATGTAAACCGGCCCACCGATGGTGTAGCCATAGTCATTCTTCTTGTAGGGCGGCACGGTGGACTGGAAATAGTTGCGCGCGTTGAAGGCGTCGTTGCGAACGAATTCGTAGACATTCCCGTGAAACGAGCTGGTGCCCGACTTAATTTCGGTTTCTACCGTTCCTGAACCATTGCGGCCATATTGCGCGCCGTAGTTGGAAGTCAGCACGCGCGTCTCGGCGATCGCGTCAATACTGGGATAAACGTTCAGCGTGGAGTTGCTGCCGTTATCCATGTTGTCGCCGCCGTCCAGTTCCCAGTTGTTGTATTCGACGCGCCCGCCATTCATGCTGAAGCTGACGTTGCCGTAAACGCCAACCGTGCCTTCATCCTGTCCGGTCTGGTTGCTGACTCCGGGAACCAACGTGGCCAACTGGGTAAAGTTGCGCCCGTTCAGCTGCAACTGAGTGATTTCTTTGCCCGTCACCGTGCCGGCCAGATCCGAGGACTGGGTTTCCGCGGCCACGGTGGTACCTTGGACCGTAATCTCCGTAGCAGTAGCGCCTACCTGCAGGGTGGCGTCCTGGCGCAGCTTCTGGCCGATGCGCAGGGCAATGGACTTGGTCTGAAATTTCTTAAAGCCAGGAGCTTCAACGGACACATCATAGGTGCCGCCGGGTAAGCCGCCCACTAGCCAGTCGCCGCTGGAGTTGGAGACGGTGGGGCGCTCAATGCCTTGAGACCGATTGCTTACTGTCACTTTGGCATTGGCGACCGCGGCGCCGGAGGGGTCATGCACGGTTCCCGTAAGCTGGCCGGTATCCTGTCCGAATCCGACTAAGGAGAAGAAGAAGAGAACAGCGGATACCACCGCAACCCACCGCAGATGAGCTTTCATGCCACGACTCCTTTACGGCGCGAACGCCGGAGTGGAAGAAAGGCCTGGCTTGCACCCTAGACACGGATTTCTTGTATTTCGTTGGCAATCGGTAAGCCAATGTAAATAGAGGAGTGACCGCCGTGGTGAGCAGCAATATTGCCTTTGATATCAATAGCTTATCTTGCTAGCTCGGCGAAAGGCTCCGGACTAATAGGAATCTACTATCCGTAATTTCATAACATAACCTCTTGATATACGGATTATGGGAGAGTACCTGCTTAGCGTTGCAGAGTCACACTTTCTGTCCGCCAACTGCCGGGCCTCCAGGGATGACAAGCGGCTGACACTCACATCTCGACCGCCTCCTTCCGACGGCCCGCCGCTTGACGCTACCATCGCAACGCTTAATATTCTGTACTGGCCTCAGTCCATCATGCTGGTTCTCGCCCTTGTTTTCTTGGCCTTCAATTCGTTGTCTCTCGGCGTAGGCCGGCACGTTGCCAATCCTCCTCAAACCGCTGGAAAGGCACCCGGCAGCATTCGCGACGCATACTTGAGAGGGGAAAAGGCGCTTCAGGCAGGCGATTTGAGCGTCGCTGAAGAGGCATTCCAGGAAGTGCTAACCCGTCAACCCAACGATCCCGGAGCGAACGCCAATTTGGGTGTTATCTACATGCGGCGCCAGAGATGGGGGCTCGCGCTGCGCTACTTGAAAGCCGCCGCGCGCCTCGCGCCGAACGTAGCCGGCATCCGCCTGAACATCGGGCTCGTTTACTACCGCCAAGCCCACTATTCGAACGCCATTCCACCCTTCGCCTCAGTGGTGCGTCAGGATCCTAAGTCGTTGCAAGCGCGCTACCTGCTGGGACTGTGCTATTTCTTCACAGGAGACTACGCGCACACGGCCACAACACTTGAGCCCATCTGGGCGCAGGAAGCTTATAACCTCAACTACCTCTATGTGTTAGGCATCGCCGCGCACAACGCCAAGCGCAACGAATTGGAGCAGCGAGCGCTGGGTCGGCTGGTTGAAATTGGTGGTGATACTCCGGAGTTTCACCTGATCATGGGCAAGGCCCACCTCAACCGCCAGGAAGACGACGAAGCCCTCGCGGAGCTGAACAAGGCGGCGCAGGGCGACCCCAAGCTGCCCTTTGTCCACTACAACTTAGGCATGGCTTACATGCACAAGCAGCAGTACGAGCAGGCGCGGGATGAGTTTCTGAAGGACGTCGCGGTTGAACCAGACGTCGCGTTCAACTACGACCAATTAGGCCAGGCGTATGCGCAACTTGGCCAGGATGGCCCGGCGGAGCAGAACTTCCTGAAGGCGGTGAAGCTTGACCCACGCCTGGCCACCTCGTACCTGGGCTTGGCCGGCATTTACCAGAAGCAGGAGAAATATCCCGCAGCGCTGCAGGCCCTGGACGCCGCTCAGAAGCTGCAGCCGCAGCTGGCCCGTATTCACTACCTGAAGGGGCAAGTGCTGCGGCGCATGGGCAAGATGCGTGAAGCAAAGCTTGAACTAGACACGGCCACCCGGCTGATGAACGCTCAACGCCATAAGCGGGAGCAGCAGTTGGAGGGCACCCCAGACCCGCAGCTGGCCAAAGAACCGCCGCAGTGAACGGCGGGCGAGGGGGCACCCACGCCACAAAGTCATGCGGCGGCGATGCGGCGGATCAAATCCTCCTGCTGGTTCTTGCTTTCGGCACCGATGGTGAAAGCATCGAGCACGCCCAGGGACAAAGCGTACCGTAGCGCCTGGTCTTGGCGGTTGCTCAGGTCGCCCTGGCCAATAATCTTCATGCCCACAATGCCTTTGCCCTGCGCCTTCATGGTCCGCAACACACCCAAAACGGTCTCTGGCTCGGCATCCATGTGCGAGCCGATGGGATTGATGCGCACCAGGTCCACATCCACCCAGGGCGACTGCGCGGCCGCCCGCAATGCGCCAATGGTGTGGCAGGAGCAACCGTGGGCGCGGATGATTCCCTTCTCCTTCGCCTCCGAGAGCACGTCCATCACGCCACGGTAGCGAGTGGTCCAGTCGTCATCGCTGAGGCAATGCATGAGAAAAATATCAATGTAGTCCGTGCCCAGTTCGCGGCGAAAGCGGTCGAGGTCGGCGCGGATGGCGCCCGGCTCGCGCGACCACGACTTGGTGAGCACGGTGACCTTGTCGCGGGGCACGTGCTTGAGCGCCTCTGCCACATGCGGGTGCGTGCCGTAAGCGTCAGCGGTATCGAAAAAGCGCAGGCCGTGGTCGTAGCCGTTAAGCAGCAGGCGAGACAAGCCCTGTACGCCCAGCGCGCTCTGATTGGAATGGTGGCCAAATCCAACCGTGCCGGTGCCCACGGCCAGGCGGCTGGTGCGGATGCCCGTTTTGCCCAGCACGACCGTATCCGTGGCGCTGAATTTGCGCGGCAGACTGGGCTCAGCAAGGGCGGTGGGAAGTACTTTCGCTCCTGCCCAGGCGGCTGCCAAACCCCAGGATGCGCTGATCAGGAATTCTCTGCGCTTCATAGACCCTCCACATGACCGACGCGGGGCGCACAACCTCAGAAGACGAATTCTGACACGATTCGATAGCGGCTTGTGCCGCTTATTTCCATTTAGCGGCGTATGTCGGCCGCCTGATACCATGATTGTTGATGGCTCTCCACGAACTGCACCCATATACCGAAGCTGAAATTGCGGCTGCTCCCCAGGAAGCAGGGGTTTACGTGCTCTTCCAGGTGGAGAATCCGCTGCTTGTTGGGGGCGCGGCCAATCTGCGCCAGCAACTGAAAAGCGAGAAGGCACGCTTGCCCCAGGCAACTCACTTTGCGATTGAGACTGGGTATGCGTCGGAGCGCGAAGCGGCAAAGCGCGTGGACAGCGTAAAGAAAGAGCTAGGCCGAGTGCGGGTGGAATGGTTCGCCGGCCCAAACCGGTGAAACCCTGCCGGCTTAAATCCTCTATTCGCAGGTGATCGCAGACTCCGGGTGGTGCAATCTGTGAGCCTGCATCTTGTTGCATAAATGAGACTTACAGGTGACTCATAGCGTGACCATTGTCACTGCATTCACTTTGGGAGTAGAGTACGTTGTAATTGGGCCGATAAGCACTCCCCTGGCCTGGGAGGGGCATATGGGCACACTCTTCCACGCTTTCGATGACCTGCTGACCTTCGGGACGGTGATTATCCTCGCCATGATTGTGGGCGGCGTCCTGGTTGTCCTCACCATGCTGGCCGACAGTGTATGGCTGTATCGCGCGGCCCACCAGCAACATGAAGAGGAAGCCCAGCCCGGCGGCTGGGTGGCGATGATCCGGCACTGGCGCCACCACGAGGGCCAGTTGAAGAAATCAGCGTAGCCAATTTCTCTCGCCAGAAAGAGGTAATCTCTGACGCCAAGGTACCTTCCGGCCGTGGTGCGAAGAGTTGGTGTTGTAGCTAGCTTTAGTGGTGGGGTAACGCGAAGTACAGCCAGAGAAAGAGGCCCAGGAGCACGAGCGTGAGAATGCTCCAACCAATGGAGAGAGCGGAAAACACGGCCCGCGCTCCGTGTCCTGGGGAGAATGACCTGGACAGCAATACGATTCCACCCACTTGGAAGGCCAGAGTGGCGACGAGTCCGAAAATCAGGTAAGCCTCGGCCAAACCACCCGCAACCGCGCCGATTCCGGTCGCCTTATTTTCGGATATTCCGCGGAAGATCCTGCTCATTCCAATGATGAGCGGAATAGCTGGAGCCCAAGCCAAAAGAAGACCCCAGATGTAGGTCTTTCTCCCCGCCTGATCGGTGGCTTCGGCGCCCATTTAGCTGGGAAGCTTGTCACACGCATCAGCGAAAATCAATTCCTGATTTCGGTACGGCGCAGGCAGGTTTCAAGCCTCTGTTTTCAGATCAACACGCAATACAGTTCCCAGCAGGGCTGGCCGTTGCGCTCGCTGGTGGTGAAGCTGAACTCAGCCTGCGTAGCGTGCAGTGCCGACGCGATTTCCTTCCACAAGCCGACAGCCAGCGGACACCTGCCGTTCATGGCGTCGCGCAGCGTATTCAGCGGCAGATCGGCCATGCCGGCCAGGTCACCGACCGACAGGGCGCGGTTGGCCAGCAGCTCGCGCCACAGCTGGGCTGTGGCCGGATGCAGGTAAGCCTCAGCCACGGGTGAGCTGGCAGGTGGCAGTTTGGCCATGGAACTATGGTTTCGTGGCGGGGGAGTTGGGTCAACATTACCTCCGGACAGGCGCGGAACCCGCAATGGTTCAAGGGAAAACAAGAATTGGCCGGTCATACCAGCCATGTGACAGCAGCTGTTGACAGTAAGGACATCAGGTCCGGCGTTTGGCTCTATGATTACTCAGCGAGAACTCCGAGCGAGCAAGGAAAAGGACTCGAGAGATGATTCGGCGCATCTGCGTTTTTTGCGGGTCTAGTGATGGGGCGAGGCCGGAGTATCTGGATGCTGCCACTGCACTGGGCAAGCAACTGGCCACGAGGAACATTGGCTTAGTGTACGGAGGCGCCGTCGTGGGCCTGATGGGCACGGTAGCCGATGCGGTGCTGGCGGCGGGCGGCGAGGTCATTGGCGTCATGCCGCGCAGCCTGGTGGAGCGCGAGGTGGCGCACAGCAAGCTGCGCGATCTCCGGGTGGTCGGATCCATGCACGAGCGCAAGGCATTAATGGCCGAACTGGCGAACGCCTTTATCGCGCTGCCCGGCGGACTGGCGGCGGGC
>DATJFA010000300.1:0-4730 GCA_035496015.1 Terriglobales bacterium
CGAAGCCACCGCCGGCGGGGGCAGCGTGAGCGTGAAAATGAACGGCCGCAAGCAGGTCCTGGCGCTCAAAATTGATCCAGAGGTGGTCAAGGGCGGCGACGTGGAGATGCTGCAGGACCTGGTTACCGCCGCGGTCAACGAAGGCTGCCGCAAAGTGGACGAAGCCATGCAGTCCAGTCTGGGCGGCATGTTGGGCGGCCTGGGCCTGGGATAATTGGGCAATTGTGCAATCGGGTAATTGTGTAAAGTAGCTCCAAAGCATCGGATTTACCCGATTGCACAATTACCCAATAACACAATTCTTCATGTCCAAATTTGCCGAGCCGATGACACGGCTGATTGACGAATTGAAAAAGCTGCCCGGAGTGGGGAGCAAGAGCGCGCAGCGCCTTGCCTTCCACATTCTTCGCTCCAGCGAGGACGACGCCGAGGCGCTGGCCGCTGCCGTACGCGACGTCAAAGCCAAGCTGCGCCTGTGCTCCGTGTGCAATAACATCACCGATGTGGACCCCTGCGTCTATTGCAGCAACCCCACGCGCAACCAGCGCCTGGTGTGCGTGGTGGAGGAGCCAACCAACATCGCCGCCATCGAGAAAACCCGCCATTTCAACGGCGCTTATCACGTTCTGCACGGTTCCATTTCGCCGCTGCACGGGGTCGGCCCGGAGCAGCTTCGCCTCTCCAATCTAATGCGCCGGATTGATGCCGGCGAGGTGGACGAGGTCATTCTCGCCACCAACCCTACGGTGGAAGGCGAGGCCACTGCCGTCTACATCTCGCAGCAGATCAGACGTCCCGGCGTGAAGGTGACGCGCATTGCCACCGGCATTCCCGTGGGCAGCGACATTGAATACGCCGACGAGGTGACGATGCTCAAGGCCATGGAAGGCCGGCGCGAACTATAAGCTTCAATTTCTCAGTAACTTAAAGACGCATCCTGCGTCTTTATTGTGAAGAATATTGGCCCTAAACTGCTAGAATCCTGCTTGTTATGGCCCCCAGCTCGCCATTCTGCGATGTGGAAAGCGCCGTGGCCGACATTCGCGCCGGGCGCATGGTTGTAGTTGTGGATGATGAAGACCGCGAGAACGAAGGCGACCTCACCCTGGCCGCGGAAAAAGTCACGCCGGAAGCCATCAACTTCATGGCCCGCTACGGCCGCGGGCTGATCTGCCTGGCCATGACCGAGGAGCGCCTGGAGCACCTGCGCATCGGCCCCATGACCGCGGAGAACACTTCCAACTACGGCACCGCGTTCTGCGAGTCGGTGGATGCCCGGGAAGGCGTGACCACCGGCATTTCGGCTTACGACCGCGCCCGCACCATTGCGATGGCCATTGATCCCGCCAGCCGCCCTTCAGACCTGGCGCGCCCGGGACATGTTTTCCCTCTGCGCGCCCGCAAAGGCGGCGTGCTGGTGCGCGCCGGGCAGACGGAAGCCTCCGTGGATCTGGCCCGACTGGCGGGGCTGGTGCCTGCGGGCATCATCTGCGAAATCATGAAAGACGACGGCAGCATGGCGCGGATTCCCGACCTGATAGCGTTCTGCGCCCAGCACAACCTGAAGATGCTGACCGTCGCCGAACTGATCCGCTACCGCATGCAGCACGAGCGCTATGTGCGCCGCCTGGGCGAAGCTTTGCTGCCCACGGCCCATGGCGAGTTCCGGATGATCGCCTACGAGAGCGAGGTGGAGGGCGGCGAATCGCACGTCGCCCTGGTTCGCGGAGACCTGGAGCACGCCACTGAGCCGGTGCTGGTGCGCATGCACTCCCATTGCCTGGTGGGCGACGTGTTTGGCGCCACCTGGTGCGAATGCCGCAACGTGATTGACCGTTCGCTGCAAATGATCGCCGAGCAGGAGCTGGGCGCGCTCATATATCTGCACCAGACCTCCAAGGGATTTTCGGTGGAGAGAATAGGGGAGCGCACCCTGCTCTCTTTCCATCGTGACGTGCGCCTGCCCGCCTTGCCCGAAAGCGAACGCAAGACGCAGCGCGAAATCGGCATTGGAGCCCAGATCCTCTCCGACCTGGGGCTGCGGCGCATCCGATTGCTCACTAATCACCCCCGCAAGGTCGCCGCCCTGCAGGGCTTCGGGATTGAGATTGTGGAAGAGGTGCCGATCCAAGTGGCGCAACAACCTGCGCGGCACAGCTAAACTTCTTCGTTAACCACAGAGGACACAGAGCACACAGAGGGAAATCATTCAACAACCCTCAGGCATTAGCATTTTCTTGGCAAATCCTCAGGGCTTTTGCAAGTCGACTTTAAGCTTCAGGGTAAACGTACCTTTGGGGGTAGAAAAAGGGTTCGTAATGATCTTTCTCTGTGTGCTCTGTGCCCTCTGTGGTTGAACAAAAAGGCTTAGCAGGGCTTGCGGGGGATGACCTCGCAGTCGCGGATGAAGAATTGGGCAGCGCAATGCTCGGAACCGCAGATTACGGGCAGCAGGCCGGCGATCTGGCGGCGCGTGATCAGCCCCAGCGTGCCGCAACTGGGGCAGGCGAGCACCGCCCAGTACGGATCATCCTTCTCCCCCACTTCGCCGGCGTTTTCCAGCACGAACACCGTTCCCGGCCCCATCTGCTCCGGAATCCATTCGGTAAGCACGTTTAACTCGCCGACCATGTCTCCTCCCGCCCTGTTCACAGGGCCTTCCTTCTGGCGTGCTGCTGCGAATGCACGGACGCGCTGGCTTTCTTGCGGCCGCGAATATTGGCGCGCATGGCGCGCACGGTGTCGGTCAAACAGACGCTGAGAATGGGCTGCCGCGCGTTTTTCAGGATGTCCACAATCTGTTTGGCCGAGGTTTCCAGGTACAAACGGGAGCCATCGGTGAGCAGGTGATATTCGGAGCCGCCGCTGACCGTTTGCGCCAGGCGGCTGCCCAGTTCACGCTGCAGGAAGCGCACTACTCTGCGCACTCTCTGCAGAGGAAAACCACGCCGGCGCAGGTCAGCTATGACCGCCATTTCCGCCAGATCGTCGAGCGAATACAGCCGGCGATGTCCTTCCCGGGAGGGAACCACAATTCCCTGCTCATCCCACCACTGCAACTGCCGGGCGGTAATGCCGGTAAGCTCAACCACCTGTGCGGATGTGAAGCGCTCGGCCATTTTCCAATATTGTTTTAAACAGAAATTGTTGAAAATGTTTACTTGGGTACTTGGTGACTCATTCTAGGGAAGAGCGGAAGAGAGTCAATACAAATTACTTCTCAGCTGCAACTCTCGTGTTGACCTTTCCGGTTCCGCATGAAAAAGGCTTCCCGCACGGGATTCCTGGGATGATCCTGAGAGCGGCGCTGCTCTCCATCAACCCTTTTATAAACATTTCCACAGCCATATGTAACCTGCTGTTGGTACATGTCCCGTCGGGGGTTAATTTTGTTGGTGCAAGGGTTACGCCACCTCCTCTCCTACGTCTAAACTAGTGGCACTGAGGCGAACTTTTACTCCCCTACATACGTACTAATTCTTGGCGGATCTGGAGGACGGATGTTGCAGTTCTTAGCACAGCGGTCGGGTGAAATGGTTGTTTTGCAGTGCACGGGAAAGATAGTGGCTGGCGAGGGGCTCAAGGGCTTGCAGCGTACCGCGACGACGCAACGGGCCGCAGCTTTGATTATTGACTTGCGGCAAGTGGAGGCTCTGGACGCAGCCGGACTGGGCACCTTCTTGCGCATAAAGCAGTGGTGTGATGCGCAGGGTATGAACCTGAAATTCATCAATCCTGGCAAGCACGTGCAGGAAGTGCTGGCGCTGACCGGGCTGGATTCCGTGCTCGAGGTGTGCCCTGCCCCGACCAATGATGACGTTCAAGCTATCCTGCGGGAGTGCGCCTGCGCGGAAACTTAGAATGTAGTTTGCGTTCCCACCGGGGCGGCGTCGAGCCGCCCTTTGTTTTTGATTTAGCTCCGAAGGTGACGGCAAAACCCGCCGAGGGTGTATATTCTCCCTTCTCCCATGCACAAGGTCTCGGTTCCCCGCACGGTGGCCGTTCTGCTTCTGGTTTTTGGACTCCCGTTCTTCAGCGCCGTTGCGGCTTGCGCCCAGGGCGTTGATCCCAGCCTCTATGCCGGCCTGCGCTGGCGCTGCATCGGTCCGTTCCGTGGCGGGCGCGCGCTGGCCGCCGCCGGTGTTCCCGGTGAACCGGGCACGTACTATTTCGGCGCCGTGGGTGGCGGAGTTTGGAAGACCACCGATATGGGCCGGGTGTGGCAGCCCATTTTCGACGCCGAGCCCATCGCCTCCATCGGTGCGCTGGCCGTCGCGCCTTCCAATCCCAATGTGATTTACGTCGGCACGGGCGAGGCTGATATGCGCTCCGACATCTCCTTCGGGGATGGGGTTTACAAATCCACCGACGCCGGCAAAACCTGGCACAATGTTGGCCTGCGCGAGACCCGCCACATCGGCCGCGTCCTGGTGGACCCGCGTAATCCTGACATTGTGCTGGTAGCGGCGCTGGGGAGAGCCTACGGGCCTAACCTGGAGCGCGGCGTCTTTCGCTCCACCGATGGCGGCCAGAGCTGGCAGAAGGTGCTCTATAAGGACGAAAACACCGGGGCCGTGGACCTGGCCGTCGATCCCGATAACTCGCAGACTGTTTTTGCCACCTTGTGGCGCACCCGTCGTCCGCCCTGGAGCACCTATGCGCCGCTGGGCGGTCCCGGCAGCGGGCTCTACAGATCTAGGGACGGGGGCAGTACCTGGACGGAAATTTCC
>DATJFA010000301.1:0-3865 GCA_035496015.1 Terriglobales bacterium
CGGCTGGCGGCGGAACTGGGCGCCGACGTGATCAAGACCGATTACACCGGCAATGTGGCCTCAATGGGGGCCGTGGTGAAGGATTGCCCCATTCCTGTTCTGGTTCTGGGAGGGAGCCGGATGGGCTCGGACGAGGAAGCCGCGCAAACCGTGCGTGAGATTGCGCAGGCGGCTGCGGCGGGTGTCGTCTTCGGGCGCAACGTGTTTCAGGCGACCGACGTGGAGGGTTTTTTGGCGAGCGCCCGTGCCGCGCTGGATGCGGCGGAGGGGCAGCGTCCCGCCGCCTCGGGTTCGCTGAGTTGATCACGCCATGAGCATTCTGGCGGTTGATGTTGGGTCAAGCCGCTGCAAAGCTGTTTTGTTTTCGGCTACGGGTGAAATCCTGTCCCAAAACGCCCGCCAGTACACGCCGCAGTTTCCCCAGCCAGGTTTCGCCGAAGTGACGCCGCTTGTTCTCTGGGAGGCATTGTGCGCCACCGCTCAGGGTGCGGCGCGGGGCGCGGGGCTCGACCCTGTGCAGGCGGTGTGCATTGCCTCGCATGCCGAAACCTTTGTATGCGTGGACCGGCGCAACCAGCCCCTTGCTCCTGCCATTTTGAACATGGATAGCCGGGCCACCGCCGAAGCCGCCCGCTTCGAAGCGCAGTTCGGGCGCCGGCGCATTTTTGAAATCACGGGGCACATCCCGCATCCGATGTACCCGGTCCTGAAGATTCTCTGGCTCAAGCAGCACTGCTCCGGCATGTTTGCCGAGGTTGATCGCTTTCTCGGCGTGACCGATTTCCTGCTGGCCCGGCTGGGTCTGCCCCCTTACATTGACTACTCGCTCGCATCCCGCTGGCTGGCCTTTGATGTGCGCCATATCTGCTGGTCCGACGAGATACTTTCCGCAGTCGGCCTGGGCCGCGAGCAATTGCCCATTCCCGTTCCGGCGGGGACGATTGCCGGAAAGGTAAGCGCTGAGGCGGCAGCGCAAATCGGAGTTCCGGCCGGCACGCCGGTGGTGGTTGGCGGGCATGACCAGCCATGCGGAGCGCTGGGCGTGGGCGTGGTCAGGTCCGGGCGCGTAGCTGACTCCATGGGCACCTATGAGTGCGTGCTGGCCTCTTCGCCGCGGCCTACGCTTTCGGAGGCTGCTTACTCAGCTTCGCTGAATTCTTACCCTCACGTAGTTCCGGAGCAGTTTGTCACTCTGGCCTACTTTCCTTCCGGAATCATGGTGAGCTGGCTGCACGATCTGCTTTATGGCAAAAGCCAGGTCTCGGGAGAAGATGTTTCAGAAATGGAGGACTATGGCCAGCTGGAGGTGCGCGCTCCGGCTGGGCCTTCGGGCATATGCGTGCTGCCTCATCTGATTGGCACCTGCAATCCCGACTTCAATCCCCGGGCCCGGGGAACGATCTTCGGCCTTAACCCGGGGACTACCCGGGAGCAGCTCTACAAGGGTGTTCTGGAGGGGATTGCGTGTGAACTGTCGCTGATGATCGAGATTCTCTCCCGGGCCGTGGGCGATTTTACCGACGTCTACGGCAGCGGCGGAGGCACGCGCTCACTACTGGGGCTCAGGCTGCGCGCGGCTCTGAGCGGCCGGCGTTTCCACGTAATGCGCTCCCCGCAAGCAGTATGTCTGGGCGCAGCCATACTCGCCGGAGTCGCTACCGGAATTTATTCCAGCTTCGCAGAAGCCATTGACGCGCTGGTGCGGGAGAACAGCGTCGTCGAGTCTGACCCGGCACTGGCCGCCGATTACGCTCCGCAAATGCGCCAGTACCGCTCACTGTACCCGGCGCTGGCCCCGATACGCGATATTCCTGCTCATTTCGCCAAAGGAGGCGAACCGCAATGATTCAGCCCGTGCTCGGCTTCATCGTCTACGGCGTGCACAAGGATGGGCTTAAAGATCCCATGGGCGTCCCCTTCATTGACTCCCAGATCGTGAAGAACGCCAAGGCTGCGCTTAAGAAGAGCGGGCTCAAGCTGATTGAGCACGATGTGGTAGTGGCCAGCAAGGACGAGGCGTGGGCCGCAATGCGGAAGATGAAATTGAACGACGAGGTAGATGGCGTAGTGCTTTTCTCGGGCACCTGGGTGTGGGCGGCTCACTTGGCGGCCGCGGTGCGCGACTATGCCGCCACCGGCAAGGGATTGCTGCTGTGGACACACCCTGGCTCGCAAGGCTGGCGCCCCGTGGGCGGGCTGGTCATGCACGGAGCGCTGCTCGAGATTGGGGTAGAGCACAAGTTTGTTTATGGGGACGTGGGCGAGCAGGAGACTTTAAACAAACTCGCCAGCTTCGCCCGCGCGGCGCACATGAAGAATCTGCTGAACGGGGCCACTATCGGTGCCTTCGGCGGCCGCGGCATGGGCCAGACGTGCGGCGTTGCCGATCCTTCGCAGTGGATGCGCATGTTTGGCGTGGACATTGACTCCCGCGACACCACGGAGCTGATTCGAACTGCGGAAAAGATTCCTCCCAGGCGGATCGCCGCCCTGGAGCCGCGTCTGAAAAAGCTGTTTGGCAAAGCTCCCGATAAGAGCGTGGTGAACGAGCGCTCCATCCGCCTGTATTTGGCGCTCAAGCAGCTGGTGGAAAAAGAGAATTTTGACTTCTATACCATCCAGTCCTTCCCCGGGCTGGGCGACGACTACTCCGCCACCTGCTTCGCCCAGAGCATGATGCTGGAAGATGGCCACGGCACCTCCACACTGGGCGATTTCAACACTGCGCTCACGGTGTTCCTGCTCACCCAGCTCAGCAAAGAACGCGTGTACTATGGCGACCTGCAGCACCTGGATAAGGCCAGGAAAGAAATCAAGATCATCGGTGACGGCGCCTGCCCGCCCTCGCTGGCCAGCGAACTCGGCCCCGCAGGATTTGCAGAACACGGCATTCCCACTGAAGGAGAAGCGGGAGGCCTCTCCGTGAAGCTGATCTGCAAAATCGGTGAAGGCGTGATCGCCCGGCTGGGCAGGGTCAATGGCGAATTTCAGATGGTGCTCACGCGAGCCAGCGTTTTCGAACCACCACGCAACCGGGTGAAGGAACGCCTGCACGAGTGCGGCATTCCTTTCTGGCCGCACGGATTTGTCACCGTCCACTGCGACGTGGAGCAACTGCTGCAGCATTGGACCAATGAGTACGCATGCCTGGGCTACGGCCCTGAACTCTATGGAGCTCTGGCGGATTTCTGCCAAATAACCGGAATTAAGCCGATTCTTCTTTGAGCTGACTCAAAATCACATATTGACCTGGGAGTGACGATGCGAATTAAAAAGCGAGCGATTTTGTTGAGTGTTGTAATTCTGTGTTGCTTTGCGCTTGCCTGGTCGGCGCGGCGGGCGTCCGCACAAGGTTCCGAAAAGGAAATGACTACCCAGCAGGCGCTGCAAGCCTTCGCCGCTATTCAGCCCATTGATGTGCACGTCCACGTTTTCAAGACGGATCCCGCGTTCCAATCCATGCTCGGCCGCCTGCATTTGAAGGTGATGAATATTCTTGTGATGGACGACACGCTGCCTTACCGCAAGCAGCTTTCGGCTCAGGTTGACGTTGCACGGGAACTTGTCCGCTCCGGGCAGGGTCACATCGCCTGGTGTACCACCTTCGATCCTTACAAGTTTGACAGCCCCAACTTCACCGCCGAGGCCATCCGCCAATTGGACAAAAACTTCGCCCAGGGCGCCATCGCCGTAAAAATTTGGAAAAACATCGGCATGGAGCTCAAGCACAACGGCAAGTTCGTTTTTGCCGATGACCCGCAGTTCGAGCCCATCTACAAGGACATTGCCCGCCACGGCAAGACTCTCATGGCGCACCAGGCGGAGCCGGATGTGGCCTGGGGACCGCCCGACCCATCGGATCCTT
>DATJFA010000302.1:0-4575 GCA_035496015.1 Terriglobales bacterium
CCTGCGTCGAACACTCCTCCACCACCAGCGCCAGACTGGGCCGCCGGTCATGCGGGTCGGGATGGTGCAATAATCCGCGCAGGCTGATGCCCCTGCCAGTCAGGGTACGGCGCAACGCACCGACTGCGTCGGTGGTCTGAGGCGGCGTGACCCGCACATAGTGGCGGCAGCGAAAATCGTTGCTCACCGGCACGGCAACCAGCGCCGGTCCGGCGAGTACTGCCGGCCGGGATGCGGCCACGGCCAGCAGGTCGGAAACCACCGCCACCGCCGTCGGCGCGCCGCCCGCTCCCGCCCCGGCAAATACCGTCTCACCGCCGTACTGGCCAGTGGTGATCAGTACATTCTGATTGTTGCGGGCGGACCCCAGAGGCGAGTTCGGGCTCACCAGAGCCGGCCCCACCTCGGCCAGCAGCATTCCGGACTTCAACTCGGCGCGAGCTACCTGGCGGATAGTGTATCCAAGTTCGCGCGCGTAACGGAAATCGGCCGGCTGCACCCGCAATACAGATTGTGCTGCGACCTGTTCCGGGTCAGCCTGCAGGTGAAATCCCGTGCGCACCAAAATGGCCAGCTTGGCCCGCGCATCCAGGCCGTCCACATCGTCGGTCGGGTCCGCCTCGGCGTAGCCGCGCTGCTGCGCTTCCCGCAGCGCCAGGTCGAGCGTCAACCCGCGGCTCTCCATGGCGTGCAGGATGTAGTTGCAAGTGCCGTTAAGAATCCCGCATAGCCGTAACAACCGATCGCCACTCAGCCCCGGGCTCACCCCACAGAGCACCGGCACGCCCCCGGCGACAGCGGCGCCGAATTCCAGCCGGCAGCCCTGCCGCCGCGCCAGCTCCAGCAACTCCGGGCCGTGCGCCGCAATCAGCTTTTTGTTTGCCGTCACCACCGACTTGCCCTGCAGCAGCGCCCGCTTCACCCAGGAATAAGCCGGCTCGATTCCACCCGCCAGTTCGAGAACAACGTCAGCATCGGACGCCAGCGCCTGCTCGATGTCATCCGTCCAGCGCACCTGTGGTTGAACCCACGGCACCCGCTTGCGATCCACCCGCCGGTTGTAAATCAACTCCAGCCGTAAGTGGGGGAATGAGCCGCTTTGCAGAATGGTGGCCACGGCGCGCCCTACCGTGCCAAAGCCCAGCAGAGCAATCCTGCAAGGCTGCTGCGCCACCAGCGGCCGCGCCGGTTGTTCGCGAAAATCAAGAGCCGGACTGGCATTCATTGCGCACCTGCCTGGGAACGATGTCTGACTGCTTCCTCGGTTACGGGAAAAAAGAGGTTGTGCAGGCGTCGCACCGATTCCGCCGCCTGGTCCTCATCCACCACCAGCGTAAGGTTGCGCTCACCCTCGCCCGGACAAGCGAGCCGCACCTCGATGCCGCTGAGCGCCGCGAAAATCTGCCCCACTAGCCGGGTGCGCCGTCCAATGCGGTCACCGAAGACGCGCACAATCGCCTTATGGTTTTCGCCCTGAACTTCCGCCACATCCTGCAGTGCACGCTCCAGCTCGCGGACGGCTTGCTTGGAGTCGGTCAGCAGAACCGCGCTGCGCTGCGAAAGCGAGCACAAGTCCAGGTTGTAGCCTTCGCACGCCTGCAGGATTTGGCTCAGGGTGTTGCCATCGGCTTGCCGCCGCAGCCGTGCTTGCACGATAACCACCCCGCGCTTGGCGGTGATTGCCCGAACTTGAGGCTGCTCACCTTCGGGAACGATGCGCGTTCCCTGGCTTTGCGGACGCCGCGAGTTGCGCACATACACCGGAATGTTCTTTTCCGTGGCCGGCAGCAGGGTGGCGGGGTGCAGCACCTTCGCTCCAGCCTGCGCCAGTTCCGCCGCTTCCGCGAAGCTGATGGTGGGGATCAGCCGGGCATCGGGGCACAGCCGCGGGTCCGCGGTCATGATCCCATCCACGTCGGTCCAGATTTCCAGCGCGTGGGCCCCTAAGGCGGCAGCCACTAGGGCGGCGGAAAAATCCGAACCGCCACGGCCCAGAGTCGTGGGCGTACCGTCCACCGTCGCGGCAATGAAGCCGCCCAGCACGGGAACCCTGCCCTCTCGCAGCAGAGGCAAAAGCACTTCCTGCAGTCGGCGACCCGTTTCCTTGCGCAGGGGAGCGGCGCAACCGTAGGCTTCGTCAGTAACCAGGCATTCGCGGGCATTTACCCACGTCGCATCGTTGCCGGCCCCGCGCAGGGCCTCGGCGAGAAGACGGCTGGAGAGAACTTCACCGGCTCCCACCAGGCGGTCGGAGGTGCGCGGGCTGAACTCGCCCAGGGCGGTTACTCCCTGCAGCAGTTTGGCCAGGGCTTCGCATTCATCGTGCAGCCAGCCTAAGAAGGCGGTAACTTGGCTTCTCAAAATCAGCTCACGGGCAATGCGGTCATGCCGCTCCCGAACAGTCCGCAGGATTTCAATGGCCCCCACCAGTTCCCCGGCTGCCGCCTGCTCGCCGGCAGCCAATAGCTGATCGGTGACTCCTGCCAGGGCACTGACCACCACCGCAGCCGGCTTATCCCGCCACTGACCGATGATTGCTAGAACTCGGCGAAAAGCCGCTGCATCCTCCACAGAGGTGCCCCCGAACTTAAGCACGACGCACGAGGACCCGCCGTCATTGCCACACTGCCCGTTCTCTGCTGCCTGCGACATCTTTTCTTCCCCGAACTGCCGCTGGATTGAACACAAAATAAAAAACCCACCGCCAGATTCGCTTCTGGCGGTGGGTTTGGGTATTTATAAGTGCTTTTTAGCTTACCCGGCGCCCTCCTCCAGAAGCACGGTAATTCGCATGGCCATGGTTGTCATGGTCATTGTGCGACCTGTGTTCTGGATCAGGGTGCTCATAAACGCGTACGACACTATAACCAACGCGAAGCCCCCCGGTCAAGTGAAGGCGCTTGACGCCTGGCATGACCTTGGTACTGGAGGGCCCCTGTTGCCATACTAGATTACCCAACCTTGATCCATTGGTATCTGTGTGAATCCGCGGTGAGTTTGACTTGGCTGTGGAAAAATTGTTGTCTCAATTCGGAACGAAAGCAGATATATTTACTGTGGCGATTCTCGACGACAACTGAATACGGCTAATGGCGCGTAGGAACGTTCCACCTGCCCAGGACGACCTGGAGCTTACGCCCAGTGCGGAGTATGTTCCCGCCACTCTGGACGATGCTCGCCTGGTTGACTTGGAATCCGAGCAAGAATCGCCGTTTTTGCGCGCGCAGAAGCGTGTCTCGGTCCGTCGAGGCTCTCTTCCCAGGAAAACCGCTCACCGCCTGAAGCGGGCTGCCATTGCAGCCGCCCTACTCCTTCTGATCGCCGTTGTGGCCGGAATGGCCATGCAGTATGGAGCGCATTCCTGGCGCTTCACCCTGGATTCCAGCGACAACATCGAAATTGGCGGCACCCATAACGTCAGCCGGGCGCAGATCATGGATGTGCTGGGCGGCGATATTGGCCGCAACATCTTTTTTGTCCCCCTGGCCCAGCGCCAGAAACAATTGCAGCAGATTCCGTGGGTGAAGTCGGCCTCGGTAATGCGCTTCCTGCCTGACCGCCTGCAGGTGCAGATTACCGAGCGCACGCCGGTGGCCTTCGCCCGCATCGGCTCGCACATTTCCCTGATTGACGCTGATGGTGTGGTGATGGACCTGCCTGCCAGCGGGCACCACCAGTACTCGTTTCCGGTGATTGTAGGGATGGGAGAAGCGGAGCCGCTTTCGACCCGCTCCGCACGCATGGATATTTACACCCAGCTCATTCAGGACCTGGATTCCAGCGGCGCCCGCTATTCCCAGGATTTGAGCGAGGTGGACCTCTCCGACCCTGAGGACGTGAAGGTGATGGTCAACGATCCCTCCGGGGCGGTGCTGGTGCATTTGGGCTCGGGAAATTTCCTTGCCCGTTACAGGATTTACGTGACCCACGTGGCTGAGTGGCGGCAGCAGTTCCAGAAGCTGGATTCGGTGGATTTGCGCTACGACCGGCAGATCATTGTGAACCCGGATTCCAGCTTGCTGGCGCAGAAGCCGCTGAGTGGGCCCGCGGCGCGCGCGGCGATCGCGGCAGGAGTTAAGCCCGCGGCCCTGACCACGGCCGATTTGAAGCGGGCCAGCAGCCCGCTGGGACGAAACGGTAAAAGGCCAGTGCGGCTCGTAAGGACGAAGAGATTGATAAAGAAGAAGGCGACTCGTCACCGCCGATATTGATGTAGCGCCGCCCTCTCGGCGGCTGTCCCGAGGGCAAGATGCCCTCGGGACAGCCGGCAGGATGCCGGCGCTACAAAGAAACAGGATCATGGCTAACAATAATCCGCATCTTCTGACCGCAATTGACGTAGGTAGCGCCAAGACCTGCGCCCTGGTGGCGGAGATCACCGAAGCCGGCCTGCGTTATCGCAGCCACGGCGTCGCCGATTCTTTGGGCTCACGTAAGGGCGTGATTATGGACCTGGAGCGCGCCGTGGCTTCTCTCCAGAAAGCGGTGGAGCAGGCGGAGGATGGAATTTCCGCCCCCATCGAGCGCGCCATCGTGGGCGTGGGAGGCTCCCACATTCGCGGCCTTAACAGCGTG
>DATJFA010000303.1:0-3082 GCA_035496015.1 Terriglobales bacterium
CCGGCAGCATGAGGACAAGCTGGTGTGGCTGCTCATCGGCTATATCGCCTTTTTTGCCTTCTCTCAGGGCGCCGTCATCTGGGTCTACCTCGCCGAAGTCTTTCCCAACACGGTGCGCGCCAAAGGCCAGAGCCTGGGCAGCTTCTCGCACTGGTTTATGAACGGGCTCATTTCCCTGGTGTTTCCCATGGTGGCAGCGCGTTCCGGTGCCTATCCCTTCGTATTTTTCTCCGCCATGATGGTGCTGGAATTCTTTGTGGTGCTCCTGCTTTACCCGGAAACTAAGGGCGTCACCCTGGAAGCCATGCAGAAGAAGATGGGCATCGCTTAATCTCCTCTCCGCGACGTCTGGCCGGTACCGGTAGAGACGTAACTCGTTACGTCTCTCGGCTTGAAATCTGGCGTGAAAGCTGACACGGACTGTCTCGTATCAGGCCATGGCTTCAGCCATGCCGTTGACGCTCCCGCTGCTGGTTCGCTGGTGAGCGCACCCGTAGAGACGTAACTTGTTACGTCTCCCCCGAAAATCAAGATTCCAGCTATTGAAGTTAATGGGCGCAGAGCCGGTTTCATCGCGGCGAACGAATTTCTCTGCCTTTGACTTTTACTTCTCGCGCGAAACCACGAATCCCGGCACCCACAGCAGGGCTCGCTTGATCTCCGAATCTGGGAAGCTGCAAATCGCCTGGCGGGCGGCCTCGGCATACTCCTGCGCCCTGCTGGTAGCGGCGTCCACCGAGCCGTAGCGCTGCAGCATCGCCAGAATATCGGAGTGGCTGAATCCATTAAATGCGCGTTCCCGCAGCACGGCCTCGATCTTCTGCCGCTCTTGCGGGCTGCAGTGTTCCAGAGCGTGAATGACGGGCAGCGTTACTTTGCCCTCGCGCAGGTCGCTGGCCACCGGCTTGCCCAGCACATCTTCGGTGGCGGTCAGGTCCAGCACATCGTCGGCAATCTGAAACGCCATTCCCAGGTTGTGCCCATACGCCGCCAGTTGTTCTTCTTGCTCGGCTGTGACCCCGCCCAGAATCCCGCCCAGCCGCATGCACACGGAAAACAGGCAGGCGGTCTTGCGGTAGATCAGCTCCAGGTGCTCGTCCAGCGAAATGCAGCGGCCCAGCTTCTCCAGCTGCAGCAGCTCGCCCTCCACCATGCGCTGCGTCAGGTCAATCAGCACATCCAGAATGCGGAAGTTGCGCTCCTCCACCGCCAGCTTGAACGCCTGCATGTAGAGCCAGTCGCCCGCCAGCACGCACCGCGAATTCCCCCACCGGTGGTTGGCGGAGGGCCGGCCGCGACGCATCTGCGCTTCGTCAATAATGTCGTCGTGTACCAGCGTGGCCGTGTGGATAATTTCCACCACCGCGCCCAGGCGGATTGCGCCCCGTCCTTCGTAGCCGCACAGCTTGGCGGAAAGCAGCAGCAGCGCCGGGCGGATGCGCTTCCCCCCGCCATTGCGCAGGTATTCGCCGATTTCGGTGATCACCTCCACGTCGGAGGCGGTGTCATCCCCGAACTCGCGTTCGATCGCGAGCAGGTCCTCGCGCACCAGCTCAAATACCGACTGCAGCGTGATGGGAGCTGTTGTGGCCACGTTCACTGCTTCTCACTGCGATGCCGCACCACCCGTACGATGCTGCACTCAAACCGTCCGGTAATTCGTGAACTGCATGTCAATGCCGAAATCGCTGTTGCGCAACAGGGCAATCACCGCCTGCAGGGTATCGCGGTCTTTGCCGCTCACCCGCACCAGGTCGCCTTGGATGGAAGCCTGCACCTTGTGCTTGGAATTCTTGATGGTCTTGACTATTTCCCGTGCCTTTTCCGTGGGAATGCCCTGCTGCATGGAAATTTTCTGGCGCACGGTGGACCCCGCCGCCGGCTCGATCGGCCCGTAGGTCAGCGCCTTGAGCGGCACGCCCCGCTTCACCAGCCGCTGCTGCAGCACATCGTTCACCGCCTTCAGCTTGTAGTCGTCCTGCGAGGTGAGAATGATGGCGTCCTTGCCTTCCAGCGCAATGTTCGACTTCGAGTCCTTCAGGTCGAAGCGGGTATGGATTTCCTTGAGCGCCTGCTGCATGGCGTTCGAGACTTCCTGCAGGTCCACCTTGCTGACTATATCGAATGAGTTCTCCGGCATAGGCTTAACCCATTATTATCGCGTGCTACTTAAATTAGAGCTATGCAATTTAAAGAAGTCGTAAAAATTCTGGCTGGTGCGCTCCCCCACCTCTTCCCGCGAAAGCCCCCTCAGGTCGGCGATTTGGCGGGCCACCTCCACCACGAATGCCGGCTCATTGCGCTTCCCGCGGTGCGGCACCGGGGCCAGGAACGGCGAATCGGTTTCAATAAACATGCGATCCAGCGGCACCTCGCGGGCTGCGTCGCGTATATTCTGCGCCTTGGCAAAGGTTATGTTGCCCGCAAAAGAAATGATAAAGCCCATGTCTAGCGCGGCCCGCGCGTGCTCCAGTTGTCCGGTAAAGCAATGCAGCACGCCGCCCAGGCCGCTTCCGGCCCAGTGTTCGCGCAACAGGCGTAGGCAATCCTGCCAGGCATTATCGCTGCCCTCCGACGGCCGGCAGTGAATGACGATAGGCAGCTTGGCCGTCTGTGCCAGCTCCATCTGCCGAGTGAACACCCCTCGCTGCACCTCGCGCGGCGAGTGGTCGTAGAAGTAGTCCAGGCCAATTTCACCCCAGGCAATCACTTTGGAATGTTTGGCGAGTTGCTCCATTTCAGCGAAATCGGCATCGGTGGCCAGCTTGGCCTCGTGCGGATGGATGCCAATCGTCGCCAGAATCCAATCGTGCTTTTCCGCCAGCTCGATGCCGCAGGCCAGCGACCCCGGCCCCGTGCCGCTACCGATGGCTACGATGCTTTCAATGCCCGCAGCCCGCGCCCGCTCCAGTACCTGCGTGCAATCGCCGTCAAACTGCGACATCTCCAGATGCGCGTGCGAATCTACAAACACTGCCGCTAGTTCTCCATTGCTTTGAAAGGGACGGCCTTCAGGCCGTCCGTAAATGCCAACAATGCTGGCGGCTTTAGCCGCTGAGGGAATCGCTGCCGACTCCCGTTA
>DATJFA010000304.1:0-3238 GCA_035496015.1 Terriglobales bacterium
ACGTGATGTGCCGCCGCGAGTCGCCCATGTTTATTGAGCCCCTGCAAAGCCAAAACCTGAGCTCGGTGCTGGAGCGCTGGCGGACGGACGGCCTGGAGTTCCTGAGGGTGGACGTCCCCAAGCTGCTGGTCATTGTTGTTCTCGCTTTCGTGCTCATCCGGCTGATGAAGATAGTCATCAACCGGCTGCTGGCTTTCAGCCGGCACGAAAGCGGGGCCCGGGCGCAGCAGCTGCGTACCGCCGCCGGCGTAATCGGCAGCGTGGGCACGTTCGTCATCATTTTTCTGGCGCTGATGCAGATTCTGCCGGTGCTGGGGGTAAACATGGGACCGCTGCTGGCCAGCGCGGGTGTGGCGGGGCTGGCCATCGGCTTCGGCGCACAGACGCTGGTGCACGACGTGATCAACGGGTTCTTTATCCTGCTGGAAAACCAGTACGCCGTGGGCGACGTGGTGCGGGTGGCGGGTGTGAAGGGCACGGTGGAGGCCATGACCATGCGCAACACCACGCTGCGCGATGACGACGGCACACTGCACATTGTGCCCAACAGCGAAATCAAGATTGTCTCCAACCTGACGCGCGACTGGGCGCAGGTGGCGCTGCACGTTTCCGTGGCCTACAACGAAGACAGCGACAAGGTGGTGAAGCTGCTGAACGACGTGGCGCAGGAGGTGCGCAACGATCCCGGTTTCAGCGAGGATATTGTGGCCGACCCGCAGGTGCCGGGCATCGAGCGTGTGGCCAGCGGGGAAGTGGATTACCTGATGCTGGTAAAAACCCGGCCGGGGCGGCAGTATGCGGTGACCCGCGAGCTGCGGCGGCGCATCAAGGAATGCTTCCAGAAGAACAACATTCAGGCGGGCAATCCCGCCCGGGTGTACGTGCTGGAGGGAGCGCCCGGGACGAAGCAGTGAGTTGGGTCGAGGGTTGCCGCTACGTCGCGGGCGAGGGCGCCCGCGCCACAAGCTCTTTTTCTGGTGAAGAAGAAACACGTTCTTGGCTGCGCTCAGGATGCGCACATCACAATGGCCGGCGGCGCGCGCGAGATGCTTCACCGCTAAAGCGGTTCAGCAGGACGCCTTGCTGAGCAGGGCGTTCGCGGGCGAGGGCGCCACAAGGGTACAGAGGCAAGGTCCTTTCGACTCGCACTCCTCTCGCAAGCTCGAGTCGTGCTCGCTCAGGATGACAGAATAACGTGCTCGCTCGGGATGACAGACTAAGCAGTTGGTGCGTCCTAAGCAGTTGGTGCGTGTCAAACAAGAAATAGCCGTTGGGAAACTACAGACTAGCCGCTGTGGGTCCAGAAATCTCCGGCCAACTGCAGCACCGTCAACGCTATCCAATCCAAACAGTTCAAGTGGAGGGGAATCATGCCGGTATCTGTGGGCGAGGCGGTGGTGGTGATTACGGGGGCATCGAGCGGAATTGGAAGGGCTGCGGCCCAGGAGTTTGCCAAGCAGGGCGCAACGGTGGTGCTGGCAGCGCGCCACAAGCGGGCGCTGAAGGATGCGGCGGAGGAGTGCGAAGAACTGGGCGCGCGGACGCTGGCAGTGCCAACCGACGTTAGCGTGCAAGAAGAAGTGGAGGAGCTGGCGCGGCAGGCGGAGGACAGTTTCGGCGCCATTGACGTGTGGGTGAACAATGCCGGGGTGGGTTTGTACGCCCGCTTTCTTGATTCGCCTATTGAGGATATCCAGCAACTCCTGGAGACGAACCTGTTTGGCTGCATTTACGGGGCGCGCGCGGCCCTGCGGCAGTTCGAGCGGCAGCGAAGAGGGGTGCTGATCAACGTCTCATCGCAGGTGGCGCTGGGCGGCATTCCCTACAGCAGCGCGTATGACATCTCTAAGCACGGGGTGCGCGGTCTGGGCGACACGCTGCGCCAGGAATACGTGGGCACGGACATCAAGATTTGCACTATCTTTCCGGCATCCACGGACACTCCGTTTTTTCAGCATGCGGCCAACTACACCGGCAAAGCGATTCGGCCCCTGGGGTCGGTGAGCGAAGCGCGCAAGGTAGCGCGCGAGATTGTGAGGCTGGTGGAGGATCCCCGGCCGGAAGTGCTGGTGGGTACGCATGGGTACTTCATGTCACTGGCGCACGCGCTATCCCCGAAGCAGTACGACAAGGTGGTCCGGCGAATGGCGGAGAAGCAGCACTTCGAGAAGAAACCAGCAGCGGAGAGCGAAGGCAACTTGTACGAAGCTCGCAAGCCGGCGCGCATAAGCGGCGGGTGGCGCAAAGGCGGCACGCTGAAGAAAATTTCCAGCCTGGCGCTGGCGGGGATGGTGGGAACGGCGGCGATGTCCATCCTGCGGTCGAGGCGGCAAGAACAACGGGACACGACGCAGGCAGCCTAGGACCCGGAGCCCGCGCGAAGGGCGGCGCGGGGCGATTTAAGGATTCTTTCCGCCTGGGCGATTCGGCCATCCGAAACGGCAACAGCCGCATTGGCCAGGGAGGCATCGAATCGGGCGGTAATATCTCCACCCTTTTGGGAAAGAGCTGCGCTCGTGCAGCAGCCGCTTGAGCCGGTTCGGGTTTGCCCTGGCGCAGTAATGCCTGACTGAGGCGGGCATAGGCGCTGGCGCCGAGATCGCTCAGCCCCTGCTGGTCGAAATCAGCGGCCGCCGAGCTTGCCAGGGACTCCGCTTCCGCCATTTTTCCCTGTTCGAGGGCGATTTCGGCGAGCAGCCTTCTGCTGTCGGGAAGATTAGCCTTGTCTTCCAACTTAACGCGCAGCGCGAAGTCTTCTTCCGCTACTTTCAGTGCTTCACCGAGCTTATCCTGTGTTTGGAGAATGGTTGCTTTCGTGAAAAGAGCAAATCCCAGATTTCTGCGGTCGCCGGTACTCTGGGCCAGAGCTATGCTCTGGGCGGCAAAGTCGGTGGCGGACCCGATGTCGCCTAGTTTCAGGAGGGTGTCGGCGAGATTGGGCAAGTACCACGGCTTCGTTACCTCTGTCCCCGCCTTGATGAAAGCCGGTTCAGGCTAGGCCGCGCTTGGCTAGACGGGTGCAGGGAGGCCGTGGGGGCTTCCTCGGTCCGGGCTTGCTCCTCTGCCGCAATTTCGGAAACCCTCTCTACGAATTGATACCCTCGCCCGGGTACGGTAACGATATACCGCTCTGCGCTGCCCAGCGTCTTGCGCAGCACGAAGATGTTCTGGGTGAGGTTGCCTTCCTCCACGAAGCTGTCGGGCCAGACCGCTTTCATTAGTTCGTCACGGGAGAGGG
>DATJFA010000305.1:0-4062 GCA_035496015.1 Terriglobales bacterium
TTTCGAGAACCGCTTCGGGCGCTCACCCGAAGGCATGTGGCTGCCGGAAACCGCTGTGGACATGGAAACGCTGGAGGTGCTGGCGGAACTGGGCATCCGCTTTACCATCCTGGCGCCCCACCAGGCCCGTCAGGTACGCAAACTAGCCAGCCAGCGTTGGCGCAACGTGGAGGGGGCCAAAATTGATCCCACCCGCGCTTATCAGGCAAATTTGCCTTCGGGCCGAAGCATCAGCCTTTTTTTCTATGACGGCCCTATTTCGCAGGCCGTAGCGTTCGAACATTTGCTGTCCAACGGTGAACACTTCGCGCAACGGCTGCTGAGCGGATTCTCCGACGCTCGCCGCTGGCCGCAGCTCATGCACATCTCCACCGACGGTGAAACCTACGGCCACCATCACCCCCATGGGGATATGGCTCTGGCTTTTGCCCTGGAGTACGTCGAATCACAGCGTCTGGCGCGCATTACCAACTACGGCGAATATCTGGCCAAGCATCCTCCCGCACTCGAGGTTGAAATCATCAACAACACCTCGTGGAGCTGCATGCACGGCGTCGAGCGCTGGCGCAGTGACTGCGGCTGCAATTCAGGGATGAAACCCGGCTGGCGGCAGCATTGGCGGGCACCTTTGCGCCAGGCGCTGGACTGGCTGCGGGACGAACTGGCCGGGCCCTACGAACAGAAGGCGCGCGAGTATCTGAAGGATCCCTGGGCGGCTCGCGATGAGTACGTTCGGGTAATGCTTGACCGGTCTGAGGACGCGCGGCGGGACTTCCTGGCGCGACAGCAGGCCCGAGAGCTCGCTGAGGAGGAGCAAGTCACCGTCTGGAAGCTGCTGGAGATCGAGCGCCATGCCCTGCTCATGTACACCAGCTGCGGCTGGTTCTTTGATGAGCTTTCCGGCATCGAGACGGTGCAGGTCATTATGTATGCCGGCCGGGCAGTCCAACTGGCGCGGGAGGCATTGGGCCAGGACTTCGAGGCCGGTTTTCTGGAACGCCTGGCGCAGGCGCACAGCAATGTGGCCACCTTTGGGGACGGCGCCCGCATTTACACCACCTGGGTGAAGCCTGCGATTCTCGACCTGCCCAAGGTAGCGGCGCATTTCGCCGTCAGTTCCCTGTTCGACCACCACGAAGAACATCCCTCGATTTACTGCTACGACGTTAGCGTAAATGACGCCCAGCGCTTCCAGTCCGGCCGCTTCCGAATGGATATGGGACAGGCGCGCATCTGCTCACGCATTACCCAGGACTGCGGCACTTTTACCTACGGGGTGCTGCACCTGGGCGGACACAACATCAATGCTGGGGTGCGGGACTTCCGGGGTAGCCAGGCATACTTGGAAGCGGTAAAGGAGCTTTCCGAAGCATTTAACCGTGCCGATGTGGCTGAGTCATTGCGGCTACTGGATAAATACTTCGACGGCGCTCAGTACACTCTGAAGTCGCTGTTCCGAGACGAACAGCGGCGCATCGTGGGGCATATTCTGGAATCCACCTTGACCGAGGTGGAAGCCAATTACCGGCAGGTGTACGAGAGCGATGCGCCCCTGCTACGTTTTTTGAGCGAACTGCACATCCCGCGCCCCAAGGTGCTGCACGCCACGGCGGAATTTGTGCTTAACAGCAGCCTGCGGCACGCCTTCGAAGCCGACGAACTCGATCTGGGGGCGATTGCGGCGTTGATGGACGCTGCTGCGCGCGACGAAATTACTCTCGACACCGCCGGCCTGAGTTACGTGCTCAAGCGGCGACTGGCAAGCTTAAGCGATCTTCTGGCGGCCAACCCTGCTGAGCCCATGGCTTTCGCTCAATTTGAGGTGGCGGTTCGCCTCGCTCGCTCCCTACCTTTTGAGATAGACCTATGGCACGCCCAGAATGTCTGCTATCGCGTGTTGCAGGACATCTGCCGGCCGCATGACAGCAAGCCAGCCGAACAGGAATTGCGGCAGCGTTGGCTGACTATAGCGGAGAAACTGAATCTCAAATGCGCGGCCCCAGCAGTCGATGCCGTCCCGCCTCCACCCCAGCCCGTGCCGCAGGCGGCATGAGCGGCGCGAAATCTTCATTTCGGCTGCGACTCGTGCTCTCCCGCTAGCTGCCGATGCCGGCTTTGCGCCGCCTCCACCAGAGCACGGAATATAGCTTGCGAGGCAGGCTCATTCAGAGACCTTTCGGGATGCCACTGCACAGCCACCACGAAGTGTTCGGGTAAGGTGCCTTCCAGGGCCTCAATCACCCCATCGGGCGCCTTGGCTGCAACTCGCAGCCCATCGCCAACCGTGGCGGCGGCCTGGTGATGGCTGGTATTGACGGCAATTGCTGATTCGCTACCGGGCGGAAGAGTCGACCCGAGAAAATGGGCCAGCAGGGTAGTTGGCTCGATCCGGACCACATGGGTTATCTCACGGTCCGCGTGATCAATGCTGGATTCGATGTGCTGGCGCAGAGTACCCCTGCGATATACGTTCAGGCTCTGCAGGCCGTAGCAGATGCCCAGCAGCGGCTTGCGTGTGTTGTGCGCGTCCTCGAGCAGGAGTTCGTCGGCAGCGTCGCGCCGGGGATCGGCGGGGTTAGTACGGGGATCGCGCTCCGCCCCGTATCTCTGCGGGTCAACGTCCGCCCGGCTGCCTGGCAGCAGCACGCCGTCGCAGCCCTCGATCACTTTCATCAGTTCGGCTGCTGGCCGGTCAAGCGGAATTCGCACCGGCTCGCCCCCCGCCTCCCGCACCGCCTGCTCGTATTGCGGTAGAACCCGTTCTGAATATTCCTGATCAGTGGAATGTGGCAGCGGAATGGCAATTCGCGGTTTCATCTTGTTGCCATGGATTTACACGGATTTCGAAGGCCATTGCATTGAGATGATTGGTCCATCACTCCAATTTAGGGGCTAAATGCCAATGGCCAATTGCCAACTGCTCGTTCTCAGAACCCTCTCCACGCCGCAAGCTGCTGACGGTATCGTTTGAATTCAGTGATCAGCGCAGTAACCAGCACAGCAACCGCCACAAGTATCGCCGTGGGAAAAGCGCCATACCGGTAAGCGTTAGCCAGGTCGGGACGGCGCCCGGCAACCATGCCGAACAGGCTCAGGCCGATGATTGCCAAGAGCAGGGTGACTGCAAAGGCCAGCAGGGTGAGCACAAATGTGATGAGCAGGGCACGAAAGAACACTCCCAGCAACTGGGGCTTGCGGGTGATGATCCCAACTTCCTCCATGACCTTTCAGCTTACAACGGAACAGCCACGCGGCGCTGCCACGCCACTGCGCTAGAATAAGGGCCTATGGCGCAGGCAGCGCACGCACTGACCCGGTCTCCCGCGGAGGTAATCCGGCAGAACCCCGTCTCGCAAGCCCCAAACGGTATTTGCTACGCGTTTACCGGCAATATCAGCACCTCCGCCAACGACCTGGAACGCATGGTGGCAGCAGTACCGGTCAGCGCTGCTGCAGCCTTGGAGCGCAAAGCCTATTATTTTGTGCCACTTACGATCGGCCAAGGCGACGAAACCCTTATCGCCGACCGCTATGACGTGGCGCTCAGCGACAATGCCGTCTGCCATCGCAACCTTAACGTCGGCGACTCCCAGTGTGTGTTCATCTCCACCCGCCTCATGGACGACAAGTTCTCCGTCGCTTTTGAGTTTTATATCAATGTGGGACACGCCGTCGTAGAGCGCGCGGGCGTTTCCCAAGCTTTTTCCGAGCTGGTATGGAAGCAGGTGGAAGACGGCGTGCGTGGTGAAACCAGCCTGGACGCCTACGAACTGCGCAAGCTGGCCACCAGTCCTGGCGCCGACCTCGAAAAGCATAAGAACGATTACCTGCAGACGGCCTTTTCCGACGTCATCTCCATCTACCTGCTTTCGCTTTTCCTGGACGTGGACTACTACGACCTGCGGGAGCGGGACTATCCTTTGCTGGCTCCGACTCCGCTGGCTGAGCGCCTGCGCAAAATCGCGGAACTGTTTCCGCCCAATCCCGGATTTGAATTTGCCATCTACTACCGGCGGCGACAATAAACCTGCCCTCGGCCTTTGGCAGCCGCCTATTGCTCCT
>DATJFA010000306.1:0-4209 GCA_035496015.1 Terriglobales bacterium
GCATGCTGATGGCATTAACTCACGACGAGATCGAGCAACTGTACTCCGAGGCGAGTGTTCGCGACTACCGCCCGGAGGCGGTATTAATTGAGCTTAGCGATAACTCGCGCGTTCCCGCCTTATGCTTCAACCTGGCCGTGCTGCCAGTTGCGGCAGACGCTAACCCCGAATATGCGGGTAAGTTGCGTACTTTGGCGCGCCAATTAGGCCAGCCCAGTGACTATGTCGAAAGCATTCTCTGACGGCAGTACGCGGGGGAACTTTGTCCGCAGGTCTCAGGCGGCCTTTCTTTCCTGCTTCGCTTTTACCTTCGCCCAGCGTGCCCGCTGAGCGGCCGCAATCCTCGCCCGTGCCGCTGCTGACAACTTGCGGCGTGGTCTGCGTCCACGCCTGGGGCCGGCGCCGGCTCGGTTATTGCCCCTGCCGCCTATGTGACCAAGAGCAGCGATAGCATTGTCAAGGCGGTCAAGTTCGCGTGAGAGACGGTCGCGTTCCTGGCGCAGCTGAGTTACTACTCCCGATATATTAGCCATCTCGAGATCCTTTCTGGATACAAGTAAAGGCTAACTGCAGTAATTAAACTTTATGAACTGATTTATGCATCATACGCTCGAATCGTGACCGATTACTACTCGGGAGAATAGGCTGCAATAAAACCTTGGCGTTGCTTTGCCTTTCACGCCATGTAACGAGGCCCGATCTATATATATGCCCGAATGATAGCGGTCTACACTATTTTGCAGAGAAAATCAGGCGCAGTTTCAATCAGCAGGTACAGGTTCATGCGGGATGGCTTCGCGCTTGCGGCGGCCTGTGAAACGCGACCACTTGCGGTTAAGCCAGTTCTGTATCTCGTCCAGGTAGACGTAATACACGGGCGTGATGTAGAGCGTGATAACTTGGGAGAAGATCAGGCCACCCACTACTGCCAGGCCTAACCCTTGCAGCGAGCCCGTTCCCCAACCCACCGCCACCGGCACCATGCCCATGAGTGCGGCCATGGTAGTCATCATGATGGGGCGGAACCGCACCAGGGCACCCTGATAGATAGATTCTTCAGGGGTTTCGCCTTTCTCGCGCTCGTTGGCCAGGGCGAAATCAATCATCATGATGGCATTCTTTTTGACAATGCCGATGAGCATGATGATGCCGACAAAGGAGTATAAGTTCAGCTCCTGGTGGAAAACGATCAAGGTAGCCAGCGCTCCTACTGCCGCAGAAGGCAAACCGGACAAAATTGTCAGCGGGTGAATGAAGCTTTCATAGAGAATTCCCAGAACGATGTAAATGACCAGGATAGCCGCTACCAGCAGCAATCCCAGCCCGCGGAACGATTGTTGAAATGCTTGCGCCGTTCCCTGGAAGCTGCGCTGCACGGTAGCCGGTAATATCTGATTGGCAACCTGCTCCACCGCCTTGGTCGCATCGCCCAGCGACACTCCGGGTTTGAGATTGAAACTCAGTGTAACGGCGGGCAGCTGCCCCAGGTGGTTGACGGTCAGCGGCCCCAGGTCAGGCACCACCTGGGTCACAGTGCTCAGGGGTATGAGCTTGCCGTCCTTGGTCCGCACATAAATCATGTTGAGAGCCTGGGGATTGTTCTGATAAGGCGGCTGCAACTCCAGGATGACGTAATACTCATTGCTGGGAGCGTAAATGGTGCTTACTTCCCGCTGCCCGAAGGCGGAGTAGAGCGCTTCAGAAACCTGCTGCGCGGTCAACCCCAGCGCGTAGGCCTTGTCGCGGTCTACTTTCACGTCCAATTGCGGATTATGATTCTGCAGGTTGCTGCTCACGTCCTGCAGCAGCGGAATGCGCCGCAGCGCTCCTTCCAACTTGGGAGCGTCGGAATACAGCTCCTTAATATCAGGTGATTGCAACGCATACTGATACTGCGCATTGGTCAGGCTGCCGCCCACGTTGATGGTCGGCGGAATCTGCAGAAATACATACACGCCCTGCACGTTCTTCAGAAACTTGCCGCGCAGTTCCTGGATCACCTGATCGGCGCTCATCTGGCCGGCGCGGTCCTTCACGTCCTTCATGTGCATGAAGATGCGGCCCTGATTGACCGGTTCCCCGTAGAAGGTCATGGTCAGCTCGATATTAGGATCGGCCATGGTGATATTGGCAATCTGCTGCATCTTCTGGCCCATCTGGTCGAAGCCGATGCCCTCCTGCGCCTGAATAAAGCCGAAAAGCAGGCCTGCATCCTCGTTAGGAATGAAGCCCGTTTTCGCACTTTCGTAAAGAAAGAGGGTGAGGCCGATGACCACAAAGCTGACTAACAGGGTCGCCAATTTATGGCGGAGCACTTTGGCCAGCGACCAGTCATAGAACTTGAGCGCGCCGTCAAACATTCGTTCCGTGGCGTTATATAGCGAGCCATGCCGCTCTTCCGAAGGCGGGCGCAGGAAGCGGCTGCTCAGCATGGGCGTTAGCGTCAGCGAAACCAGGCCTGATACCAGGATAGCGGCCGTGATGACCACGGCAAACTCGTGCAACAGCCGCCCGATGATGCCCCCCATGAAGAGAATGGGGATGAACACCGCGGCCAGAGACAAGGTCATGGAGAGAATGGTGAAGCCGATTTCTCCGGCGCCGTCGAGGGAAGCCTGCAGCGGCGCTTTCCCCATCTCCATGTGGCGCACAATGTTTTCCAGCATCACGATGGCATCGTCCACCACAAAGCCCACTGATAGCGTGAGTGCCATCAGGGACAAGTTGTCCACCGTGTACCCCAGCAGGTACATCACGGAAAACGTGCCGACGATCGCGATGGGCAGTGCCAGGCTGGGGATGATAGTGGCGGAAGCGTTGCGCAAGAACAGGAATATGACCAGCACCACCAGAACGATGGCCAGCAGCAGCGTGAACTTCACGTCGTTAACGCTTTTGCGGATCGAGACCGAGCGGTCATACAGGGTGGTGATCTTGATGGACTGCGGAATCTGCTGCTCCAGCCGGGGCAGCACCCGGTTGACCGCGTCCACGATCTCCACTGTATTGGTGCCCGGTTGCTTCTGAATTGCAAGTACCACGGCGCGCTGATTGTTGAGGGCGCCCTTGACGAACCGGTCTTCGGTGCCGTTAGCCACGGTGGCGAGCTGGTCCAGGCGAACCGGGGCGCCATTGCGGTAAGCCACGATCAGCGGCTGGAACTGGGCGGCATTCAGCAGTTGCCCGTTCGATTGCAGGGTGTAGGTCTTGTCGGAGGCGTAGATGCTGCCCACTGGAAGATTGGTGTTGCCGGCCTGAATGGCCTGGGCCACTTCGTCAATTCCGATCTGTTGGGCCGCCAGTTTGTTGGGATCCACGTCCACGCGCACCGCGAACTTGGAGGCCCCAAACACTTGCACCTGCGCCACCCCGGGAATCATGGAGAGTTGCTGGCCCATGGTGGTCTGGGCCGCTTCGTCCACGGAATAAATAGGCATGGCGCCGGAAGTCAGGCCGAGATAGAGGATGGGCGACTCCGCCGGATTCACTTTGCGGAAGGTGGGTGGGGTGGGCATGTTGGGCGGAAGCTGTCCGCCGGCAGCAGCGATCGCGGATTGCACGTCCACCGCCGCCCCATCCAGGTTGCGCGACAGATCAAACTGAATGGTGATGCTGGTAAACCCCAGCTGGCTGCTGGAGGTCATCTGCGTGATGCCGGCAATCGTAGTGAACTGCCGTTCCAAAGGCGTGGCCACCGACGACGCCATAGTCTCCGGGCTGGCTCCCGGCAGCGCGGCATTCACCTGGATGGTAGGGAAGTCAACGTTGGGCAAATCGCTTACCGGGAGGGCGAGGTAGGCAAAGACGCCAAAAATCACGATCGCCACCATCAGTAGCGTGGTCATGATGGGACGGCGAATGAACAGACCTGTCACTGCGGATCTCCGGAAGCGGGAGCGTTGTCGGCCACCTGCTTCGGCGTCACCGGCACCGTGCGCACAATTTGCACCTTGGTATTTGGGATTACCCGGTACTGGCCATCCACAATCACGCGCTCACCCGACTGGATGCCCTTGTCAACCACGGCCAGCTGGCGGTAAGTGCGGGAGGAGGTTACCGGTTGCATCACCGCCGTGCCATCGGCCTTTACCACATAAATGTACTTGCCGTTTTCCCCATTCTGAACCGCCGAACCGGGTACCACTACGGCATGCGGATCCCTGCCCAATACCAGCCTCACGTTAAAGAACTGCCCCGGCCACAATTTCC
>DATJFA010000307.1:0-7432 GCA_035496015.1 Terriglobales bacterium
GCGCATCAGGCGCCGCCAACCGCCGCATCTGCCGGCAAGTGCCGCGACTTCCAGATGGCGAAAATGGGGGGATAGACCACCAGTTCCATAACGAACGAGGTCACTATGCCGCCGATCAGGGGGGCGGCGATGCGGCGCATCACGTCGGCGCCGCTGCCCGCCGACCACATAATGGGCAGCAGGCCAAAGAGCATGCAGGCCACGGTCATGACCTTGGGCCGCAGGCGCTTGACGGCTCCGTCAATGATGGCTTCGCGCAGATCGTCCCAGCTTTGCATACGTCCGCGCCGCAGCGCCTCATGATAGGCGAGGTCCAGATACAGGAGCATAAAGACGGCCGTCTCCGCATCCACCCCCAGCAAAGCAATCAGTCCCACCCACACGGCAATGCTCAAGTTGTAGTGCAACAGGTACAGCAGCCAGATTGCTCCAATGGCGGAGAAGGGAACAGCCAGCAGGATGATGCAGGTCTTAACGCCCGAGCCGGTGTTGCAGTAGAGCAACAGGAAAACAATGAACAAGGTGATGGGAACCACTAGCGTAAGGCGATCCTTCACCCGCTGCATGTATTCGTATTGGCCTGACCAGACCAGGCGGTAGCCGGCCGGCAGTTGCACAGAGCGCGCGACCGCGGCTTTGGCGTCACTCACATAGCTGCCGATATCGCGCCCGGTCACGTCCACGTAAACGTAGCCGCTGAGGCTGCCGTTCTCATCGCGGATCATGCCTGGGCCAGTGCGCAGGCGCACGGTGGCCAGTTCAGCAATAGGCACCTGGGCGCCGGAAGGTGTGCTCACCAGCACGCGCTGCAGGCTGGAAAGATCGCTGCGATAGTCGCGCAGATAGCGGATGTTCACAGGGTAGCGCTCGCGTCCTTCCACGGTGGTGCTGACGGATTCGCCGCCCACCGCCGACATGAGTACTTCCTGCGCATCTCCCACGGTTAACCCGTAACGGGCGAGCTGTTCACGGTGCAGGTCGAAATCCAGGAAGTATCCGCCTGTGGTGCGCTCGGAGAAAACACTGGTCGTGCCGGGAACGCCCTTGAGCGCACCCTCTACTTGTTCGCCAATGCGCTGAATAGTAGCCAGGTCTGCTCCCAGCACCTTGATGCCTACCGGGGTGCGAATGCCGGTAGTGAGCATGTCAATTCGGTTACGGATGGGCATGGTCCAGGCATTCGCGACACCGGGCAGGGCAAGTGCTTCATTCATGCCAGCAGGACCGTAAATCAGTTCCTGAGTGCTGACGTGGTCGGGCCACACGCGGCCCAGCACCGTCTGCAGCGGGCGGGGCGCCCAACTGGAATACCAGCGGTGCTTCTTGGGCCACTGGTCCTGCGGCTTGAGCACGACCACAGTTTCCATCATGGAGAACGGCGCCGGGTCGGTGGCGGTTTCCGCACGGCCGGCCTTGCCGAACACACGTTCTACTTCGGGAAACGAGCGCAGGATTTTGTTCTGCACCTGAAGCAATCGAGCGGCTTCGCTCACCGACATGCCCGGCACTGTGGTCGGCATGTAGAGCAAGGTGCCTTCGTCCAGCGGCGGCATGAACTCGGAGCCCAGCCGGAAGAACACAGGAACGGTGGCCGCCATGGCCAGTAGGGCCGCGCAAATGGTCATCCAGCGATGTTCCAGCACGAATTCCACGACTGGATGGTAGAGCCTCATGAGTGGCCGGCTGATGGGATGATCTTCCTCGCTGTGAATTTTCCCCACAATTAGCGCATTGGTCATGCGGGCCAGCCAGGCGGGGCGGAAGGTGAAATTCTTCATGCGGGTAAAGAGCAGCCGCAAGGCCGGGTCAAGCGTGATGGCCAGCAGCGCGGCAATAGCCATGGCAAAATTCTTGGTGAAGGCCAGCGGCTTGAACAGCCGGCCTTCCTGCGCCTCCAGCGCAAACACCGGCAGGAACGACACTGCGATAACGAGCAGGGCGAAGAAACTAGGCCCGCCGACTTCTTTAACCGCGGAAATGATCACGTCTCGATAGTTACCGGGACGGCCTTCCGCTTCCCAGTGTTCCAGTTTCTTGTGCGTCTGTTCCACCACGACGACGGCGGCGTCCACCATGGCGCCAATGGCCACCGCAATTCCTCCCAGCGACATGATGTTGGCTGTCATGCCGCTTAACTGAATAGGGATGAACGCCAGTACCACAGTGAGTGGAATCGTAATTATGGGGATAACCGCGCTGGGGAAGTGCCACAGAAATATCAGGATCACCAGGCTGACAATAATCAGCTCTTCGACGAGTGTGTGTTTCAGATTGTCAATAGAACGCTCGATAAGTTGCGAGCGGTCGTAGGCGGTGACCACTTTCATTCCAGCAGGGAGGCCGGGCTCGATTTCCATCAGTTTTTCTTTCACCCGCTGGATCACCCGTTCGGCGTTCTCGCCGAAGCGCATGATGACCACGCCGCCCACCACTTCTCCCGTGCCATCGAGTTCTGCGATGCCGCGGCGCAGATCGGGCCCCAGCGTCACTGTGCCCAGATCGCGCACCAGGATGGGCGTGCCGGTCTGGGGATTGGCAGCCACCACCACGTTTTGCAGGTCTTGCAGCGACCTGATGTAGCCCAGGCCGCGCACCATGTACTCGCGGCCACTCATCTCCACCAGTCGCGCCCCCACCTGGTCGTTGCTGCGGCGTACCGCCTCGGTCACCGCGCCAATAGGCAGGTGATATGCGAGCAGGCGGTTGGGATCAATATTCACCTGGTATTGCCGGACAAATCCTCCGACCGGCGCTACTTCCGCTACCCCAGGCACAGATTGCAGGGCGTAGCGCAGGTACCAGTCCTGCACGCTGCGCATCTGGTCCAGGCTGTAGCGGTGGGTGGGGTCCACCAGTGCGTACTGGAACACCCAGCCCACGGCGGTGGCATCCTTTGCCAGTTCCAGACTGACGCCCTGGGGCAGGCGAGGTATAACGGCATTCAAATACTCCAGCGTGCGCGAGCGCGCCCAGTAAAGGTCGGTGCCGTCCTCGAAGATCACGTAAACATAGGAATAGCCGAAATCGGAGAAGCCGCGGACGTCCTTTACCCGCGGCATGCCCAGCAGGGCGGAGGTGATGGGATAAGTGACCTGGTCTTCGACGATATCGGGGCTGCGGTCCCACTTGGCGTAGACGATCACCTGCGTGTCGGAGAGGTCGGGGATGGCGTCCAATCTGGTGTTCTTCATGGACCGCCAGCCCAATACGGCGGCCACGGCGACAAAGAGTAGAACCAGGAATTTCTGCCGCGCGCAAAATTCGATTATTCGGTTAATCATTGCGGGACCCCTTCCATCAACTCCTGTAACTGCACAACCACGCCACCGTTCTGGCGGGCAAAGGCCTGCGCATCCTGTCGGCGGGCAAAGGCGTAGGCGCCGGGTGAGCAGCGGTCGAAGGCCAGATGCTCGGCGTGCTTCGATTCATCGAACATTGGCTGGTCGTGCGCGCACAGCACCTTGCGGGCCCCGTCCACAAACCAGGCCTGCTCCGGAGCCAGCGGCGAGCCGGTGGCGTAATCGGTGACGCGGATCAAGCGCACCGGGCGATGCTCCTGGAAAGCTTCGGTAATGGCGCAGCGGGCGCAGCAGGCATCCTTGCGCTTGCCGACAATTTCCAGGGTTACCCGGGCACGAGAGCTGATCCGCCGTTGGCAGATCTGGCACACGTCATTGCTGCGGGAACGCAGGCCGAAGAACCAGCCCGCCGCTACCAGTACCACCAGCATGCCTCCCAGAACCACATAGCCAATCTTGTCTGCGCGCTTCATGGCTCACCTCAGTGCTGCATGCCTTCCATGACATTCTTCAGCTGGCTTTCGGAATCAATCAGGAAATTGCCGCTGCTGACGATCGTCTCTCCTGGCCGAAGGCCGGAAAGCACTACGACTTTGCCTTCCATCTGTGGACCAGCCTGGATGAGTCGCGGTTCAAAGTGGCCATCGCCGGCGGCCACAAACACGGTCTGGTGTTTGCCCGAATCGAGTACCGCCTCTTGCGGCACCACAATCTGCCTGCCGTAGTTCACCTGCAGTTGCACATCGGCGAACATCTGGGGCTTGAGCTGGAATCCGCGGTTGGGCAGATCAATACGCACCTTGGCGGTGCGGGTCTGCGGATCGAGTGTGGGATAGATGTAGGCAACCCGGCCGTTCCAGAGCTTGCCCGGATAATAGCTGAGCTGTATTTGGGCGCGCTGGCCGACGCGCAGGTAGGGCAGCTCGTATTCGTACACGTCGGCCATCACCCAGACGGTGGACAGGTTAGAGACGGTGTAGAGCTCCATATCGGGGGTGACCGATGTTTGGGGAAATGCTTTTCGGTCTGTGACGTAGCCGGTGACTGGCGCATAGAAAGTCATAGTCCGGCTCACCTCGCCGGTGCGCTCCAGCTTCTCGATTTGCGCGTCGCTGATGTCCCAGAGTTTGAGGCGATCGCGTGCGGCGCGCAGCAGCGAGTTGGCGCTCTGCCGGACTTCCGCGAACGGCGAAGTCGCCAGGCTGTTTTCGCCGCGGCGCGCAATCAGGTACTCCTCTTGCGTGGCCACCAGGTCGGGACTGTATAGCGTGAACAGGGGCTGGCCTTTCCTGACGAGTTGTCCGACAAAATCTACGTACACTTTGTCAACCCAGCCGCTCACCTTGACGTGTACGTGGGCGATCCTGGTTTCGTCGGCTGCAACCTGTCCGGTGGTGCGAATGGTGCGAACCAGCGATTCGCGTTGCACCGTGGTAGTGCGCACCCCCATCAGCTGCTGCTGGTCTGGAGAAATCATCACCGATCCAGGAGCCATCCGCTCCTTTGCCGGGCCCCGGTCGGCGTATTGCGGCACCAGTTGCATGCCGCAGTCCGGGGCGAAGCCCGGCTTGTCCGATCTGTAGGCGGGATGCATGGGGTCATACCAGTAGAGAATTTCTCGCTCGCCCATGCCGCTGGGAGGCATCGCGGCAGGTTTGTGACTGGCGGCAACGGGACTGGACTGACCTTGGTGCGCGTGCTGGCTTCCAGCCCACACCCCGCGGCCATAAATGACTGCCACTGCCAAACCGCTTGCCAGCAGCAAGGCTCCGCCACGCAGAAAATTCTTCCTCATAAAGTCACTCCTTTCCTCCAGGCGCGGGACCGCCGGAGGTCAGTTCCAGGCCCGTCAGGCTCTCCAGCCGGGCTAGTGAAGACTGGTAATCGGCCAACTCGCGGTAGTAGCCGGTCTGGTAATCGAGCACGGTGCTGAAATTGGTGAAAACGGTCAGAAAATCGGCCGTGCCCACCTGGTAGGCCGACATGGACGACTCCAGCGCCAGGGAGGACTGCGGCACCACGCCCTGGGAGTAAAGCTGGAGTAATTGCTGGGAGGCCTTGGCTTCCAGGTATTGCTGCTGGACCTCGAAATCCAGTTCGTTCTTGCGGTTCTGCTGGCTTTCTTCGGCGGCCGCGGCCCGCTGGCCCGCCTCGGCCAGTTCCTGGCGCTGTTTGCTTTTGTAGAACGCAGGAATGTTGACCGTGAAAGTGAAGCCGTGCATGTCGGGCAGAAGGGGACGCTGCTCGTACATGTAGCCGACGGCCAGGTCGGGGTAGTAGTCCTTCCGGGCCAGGTTGACGGCCAGCTGCCTGCTTTCCACCATGCGCTGCTCGCGCCGCAGCCCGGGATCGGTGCGATCTGCCAGCTCATAAAGCTGAGCGAGGCTGTAGTTGAGTGGCGCGGGCCCGGCCACATCGGCGGGAGGCGCAAGGGGCTGCTCGGGAGGACGCGCCAGCAGCGCATTCAGGCGTGCCGCGGCCGTGGCCTGCTGCTGCTGCAGCACAGTCAATTTCTGCAGAAACAACGAAAGCTGCAGCTGCGACTTCAGCACGTCCTGCTGAATGCCTTTGCCCACGCGGTAGCGGGCTTCGGCGATCTGCGAAAGCTTCTGCAGGAGGTCTTTGTTCTGCAGCGTCACCTGCATGGCCTTGTCGTAGTACCAGTAGTCGTAAAAGGCGGCCTTGACTTCGGCGGTCAGGCGGCGGCGCATCCCTTCGTAATCCGCCTGCGCGGCATCCGCCTCTTTGCCCGCAATTTCTCCGCGCAGCCTGCGTTTGCCGGGAAAGGGCAGCTCCTGCGTGGCGGCAACACCGCGATAACTGGAGGGGTCGTTGGTCTGTACCGAGAATGGCTTGATGTTGCCCATCCAGTTCACCGCGAATGTGGGATCAGGAAAGCTGCTGGCCTGGGGCACGCGGTGGCGCTCCGCCTGGGCAGTGTGCAGCGCGCTTTGCAAACTTGGATTGTTCTGCAACGCTTCCTGCACGGCCTCATCCAGCCGCAGCACGGAGGCGGCGCGAGCTGCGCTGCCTGCGGCCCGGGCCTTGATTATGTTGGGCCCCTGAGCCTGGACCAGCAATCCGGGCAGGCACAACAGGCCCGCCAGCGCATGGTGTAGCCATTTCTTGGTCATGTAGTCCTTCCCTCACGACGCACGGTGGCTGTGTTCGAATTACACCCACTTCAGGCGGAAAATGGGTACAGGACTAGATCAGGAAGGTGCAGAGCAAGGCCTGGGGAGAACTAATAACTGATGCTGAAGGATGGTCCGCACTCGCACGAGGAACGGCCGATAACAAAATCGGGGTGGCTACCGATCCGGCCGCAGGTGGAGCCGGAGCGTAAACCATCACTGGTTGCCAAACCTCGGTGGCGGAGGGCTGGGCGGCGGAAATCTGGCAGCAGGGAGAACTGTTGTGCATCCCAGCATGCGAATCCGAGGACGGACTGGGCATGGGGCAACTGGAGCAATGGCCTGGGACGCGCGGCATGCGGCAACGGGGAGAAGCCTGGGCCAGCGGACCCAGTAGCAGGAGCGAGGCCAGTGCAACTGCCGCGGTTTGGAAGGCTCGCTTCATGGACAGATTGACTAAATAATTCTAAGCGGCAATGTCCGTCCGCTCTGTGACCCTTATCACAAACCGTTGTGACCGCTTCCGGGCCCGCGGGCAGAAAAGCTTCGCCAGCGATGGCGCCCGCGCCACACATCCTGGTCGGTAATGAAGCGAGGTGGGAAGAGGAGAGACTTACACGTCCTGCGAGCCGACTTTTTTCTTCTGCGTACACTTGTTCATAATGGCGGAGCGCAGCCGCGTTCGCAGGTCATCGGGAAGTTCGTAAAGGGTGGAGTCACGGTAAATCTCGATGGTCTTCTTGGTGGTATCGCAGATGACGTAGCAGTTGTGGCACCAGGCCAGATGTTCTTCCAATTCCGCCCTTGTGCGCGTGTCAAGGGCGTCATCCAAGTAGTCTGTCAGCTCTTTCAGGAACACAGAGCAAGTCACTGTTTCCCATCTCCAGCTTGGCGCTTTTTAAAGTAACGGTTCAACCGTTCCCGCAGCTGCAAGCGCGCGCGCAGCAGCCGCGATTTTACTGCCGGCACACTCAGTTCCAGGGCCTGTGCCGTCTCTTC
>DATJFA010000308.1:0-4390 GCA_035496015.1 Terriglobales bacterium
TGGAAAGAAACGCCCATTCGCGATCTGCTGCCGGAGGGCTTTATTTTCCAGTGAGCCACTCCTCGCCCAGCCTGGCGCCCTTTCGCGCGGTGGACGTCATCCGCAAAAAGCGCGACGCGCAAGAGCACACGCGCGAAGAGATCGAGCAGCTGGTTGCCGGTTACACCCGCGGGCAAATTCCCGACTACCAGATCGCGGCCTGGCTCATGGCGGTGGTGCTGAAGGGCATGACGCGGGGGGAGACCGCCGCTCTTACCGAAGCCATGTTGCGTTCGGGCCAGGTGCTGGACCTTTCCTCGCTGCCGGGAGTGAAGGTGGACAAGCACTCCACCGGCGGCGTGGGCGATAAAACTTCGCTGGTGCTGGCGCCGGTGGCAGCGGCCGGCGGCCTGCTCGTGCCCATGATCAGTGGCCGCGGCCTGGGCCACACCGGCGGCACGCTGGACAAACTGGAGGCCATTCCCGGCTTCAACGTGAACCTGGCACTGCCTGAGTTTCTGCGCGTGCTGCGTCAGTGCGGCTGCGCCATGATCGGGCAGACGGCGGAGATCGCGCCCGCGGACAAGAAGATCTATGCCCTTCGCGATGTGACCGCCACGGTGGAGAGTCCGTACCTGATCTGCGCCTCCATCATGAGCAAGAAGCTGGCCGAGGGCATTGACGCGCTGGTGCTCGACGTAAAAACCGGCAGTGGCGCTTTCATGAAGAAGCAGGAGGACGCTGCCTTCCTGGCCGAACTAATGGTTGAAACCGGGCAGCGCATGGGCAAGAAGTTGGTGGCCCTGCTTACCGACATGGACCAGCCTCTGGGGCGCAAGGTGGGCAATGCGCTCGAGGTGGAGGAGTGCGTGGAAGTTTTGCGCGGTCAGGGCCCCGACGATTTGCGGCGGCTTTGCCTGGAGCTGTGCGGGTGGATGTTCCACCTTGGCGGCAGCGCGAGCGTGGAAGAAGGCAAGAAGCTGGCGGCTGAAATCATTGCCTCCGGCCGCGGTCTGGAGAAATTCCGCGACATGGTGAAGCTGCAAGGCGGCGACGCGCGAGTGGTGGACGATCCTGGCCGCCTGCCGCAGGCAAAGCAGAAAACCGACGTCCTCAGCCCGCGCGAGGGATTCGTAACCGCCATTGAGTGCGAGCAGGTGGGAATCGCCAGCATGCTGCTGGGCGGAGGGCGGGAAAAGAAGGAAGACAGCATAGACCCCGCGGTCGGCCTCGTACTGCACAAGAAGGCAGGTGACCGCGTGGCCCGGGGCGAGCCGCTCTGCACCATTCATTACAATGCGGAAGCGCGAGTAGGGGCGGCACGGCAGATGCTCGAGACCGGTTATCAGATCGCGGAGCACGCGCCTGGTTCTGTCCGGCCACTCGTGCATGGTTTGATTTGCGGAACAGAAAACGAGGGTAGCTGAAAATGGGACGCTTCACCGGCATCCTGGGGCTGCTGACCATGCTGTCCCTGGCCTACATCTTCTCCACCAACCGCCGCGCCATCCGCTTCAAGACGGTGGGCTGGGGCCTGGGCCTGCAGTTTGCCTTTGCCGTGCTGGTGCTGCGCTGGGAGGTGGGAAGAAAAGTCTTCCAGGTGATCGGCGACTACGTCACCCGGCTGCTGTCATACTCCTTCGCCGGCTCGGAATTCGTGTTTGGCGAGCTGGGCAAGAAGAGCTCGCACCTGGGCATGTACTTCGCTTTCCAGGTGCTGCCCACCATCATCTTCATCGCGGCGTTCTTCGCCGTGCTCTACCATTACGGCATTATGCAGTTCATCATCCGCCAGGCGGCGCGGGTGATGACGCGGTTCATGGGCGCCAGCGGGGCGGAGTCGCTGAACGTGGCCGCCAGCATCTTCATGGGCCAAACGGAGGCGCCGCTGACCATCCGCCCCTATCTGCCGGACGTAACCCGCTCCGAGCTGATGACCATTATGACCAGCGGCATGGCCCACGTTTCCGGCGGAATCATGGCGGCTTACATTATGTTCGGCATTGACGCCAAGGCGCTGCTCAGCGCCGTCATCATGACCGCGCCCGGCACCATTCTGATTTCCAAAATGCTGGTGCCGGAGACGGAAAAGCCCCTCACCGCCGGCAAAGTGGAAATGGCGGAGATGGAAGACAAGACCGAAAACGCGATTGGCGCCATTGCGCGTGGCACCACCGATGGCCTCTACCTGGCGCTCAACGTGGCCGCCATGTTGATTTCTTTTTTGGCGCTGATCGCGCTCTGCAACGGCATTCTGGGAGGCATCCACAACGGCCTGGCGCACTATGGCTTCACCCACTTTCCTTCTACCCTGCAGACCATTTTCGGCGTCATCTTCGCTCCCATCGCCTGGGTCATCGGGATTCCCTGGAAGGATTGCATGGCCGTGGGCAACCTGCTGGGCACGCGCATGGTGATGAACGAGCTGGTGGCCTTTTCCATGCTGGGCCCCCAGAAGGCGGTGCTGGCGCAGCGCTCGTTCACCATTGCCACATTCGCGCTGACCGGGTTCGCAAATTTCAGCTCCATCGGCATTCAGATCGGCGGCATTGGGGCGCTGGCGCCCAACAAGAAAGGCGAGCTGGCCCGGCTGGGACTGCGCGCCATGCTGGCCGGCACCATGGCCAATATGATGTCGGCCTCCATCGCCGGCATGCTGCTGTAGGCCGGGAAGCACGGTGCGGTCCTCCCATCTCGCTGGCAACGCCGCAGAATCGGCTGCGCGTGAATCGAGTTTTCAACCGAGAAAACCAGTCCCGACAGGGACGGCATAGTAAAGCCCAGGACGGCAGTCCTGGGTGAACGTGCAAAATGAGTTCCGAGTCCCGCAGAGACGGCACTCGATTCGAATCGAAACCTCGCTTGTTCTTCATGAATGAGGATTTACGTGCATAGAAGAGCCAGTCCCGCAGGGACGTAATAGTAAAGCCCAGGACGGCAGTCCTGGGTAAGAATTTGGTAGTTGTTCCGAGTGCCGTAGGCACGGCACTCAACCCAAGACGTGTTTCGGGTCGTACGCAACGCCCGATTTCTTCAATAGCGCAATAAATTCCTCTTCAAAATTGCGGCGCTGATGGTGCGCGGCCTGATTCTGAATGTATTCGCGGACAGTGTCCAGTTGTGATGCGCTGACGCTGAATGCCGCGTAACCTTCCTGCCAGGCGAAATCAATTCCGTGTTCGCCGAGCCAGCGTGAGGAATTGGCCTTGAGAATTTGGACGGCTTTGCTGAGAGGCATATCGGAAGGCAGGACCAGCAGAATATGAAGATGATTGCTTATGCCTCCGCATTCCACAACAGAGATCCCGTGATTCCTGGCGACGCCCGCCACGTAGCGCCAGAGCTTCGGCTGCACGTCGTTGGGGATGGTTGGACGGCGTTCGCGAGTGCTGAAGACACAATGAACCAATATGTTGGGATAGGAATGCGGCATGGGTATATCGTCACGAGCGATGCGTAATGCCGTCTGTGCGACAGATCACGAAGGTGTGTGAAGAACGGTGCCGTCCCTACGGGACTCAGGTTCATCTGCTGTCGTACCCAGGACTGCCGTCCTGGGCTTTACTATTGCGTCCCTGCGGGACTGGTGCTCGGTGGGTAACGAACGCGTTCGCAGGCGGCCAACGCCGATTCGCATTGAGTGCCGTGCCTACGGCACTCGGATTAGCTACCGTTCTTGTCCCAGGACTGCCGTCCTGGGCTCTAACATGACGTCCCTGCGGGACTGGCTCTTGCCACATTGGAACATCGCGGCGCTTCGGACTTCCGCCCTGGGCCGGACTGCCGCTGCCTATCCAAGATTTGGGTGTCTTTGATAAGCTTATTCGCCGCTTGGCTGATGGATTCCGGCCAGGCCTTCACCAAATGTTTCCTCGCGCCTTCAACTATCATCGCGCCGGCTCGCTGAAAGAGGCGGCCGCCATGCTTCAGCAACTCGGCCCGGACGCCAAGTTGCTGGCCGGCGGGCAGAGCCTGATTCCGCTGATGAAGCTGCGCTTTGCCAACCCTCCGCACCTGGTGGACCTGAACTTTGTTCCCGGAGCCGCATACGTGAAGCAGGAGAGCGGCGGATTGCGCATAGGCGCGCTTACCTCCCACGCCGAGATTGAGGACTCGCCCGAGGCTGCGGCCATTCCCATCCTGCACGATTGCGCGGCGGGGATTGCCGACGTGCAGATTCGCAACCGCGGCACCATCGGCGGTTCGCTGGCCGAGGCCGACCCCAGTGGCGATTGGGCGCCGGTACTGCTGACGCTGGGCGCGGAGGTGCGCTGCCTGGGACCAAAGGGGGAGCGAACGGTTCCGATCTCCAAGTTTTTCGTTGATGCCTATACCAGCGCTCTCGAACACGATGAATTGATCAGCGAGATTGTGGTGAAGTCGCCACCTAAGGGCAGCGGCGGCGCCTACC
>DATJFA010000309.1:0-2790 GCA_035496015.1 Terriglobales bacterium
CCTCAAAGCGACCGCCTGGTGTGGATTGCGGAAGTTATCCCATCGCTCAACGCGGAACTCGCCGGAGGGGCGGACTACCTCGACTTCCGCGACCAGAGTAAGACGGTGGAAAAGATTACGGCATACGATCCCTCGGCCAGCTTCAACCTCACCGGCCGCGGCACTCCGGCGCGCGTCCACGCGTCGGCGGTGAGCGCAAATTTTTTTGCGACTCTCGGTGTTGCCCCCCAACTTGGCCGCAGCTTTACTCATGAGGAGGACCAGCCCAACGGCCCTGAGAGCGTGGTCCTGATGCAGGCTTTCTGGCAGCAGTATTTCGGCTCCGACCCCCAGGTCCTCGGCAAAATGGTCACACTGAACAGCACTCCTTACACCGTGGTGGGTGTGATGCCGGCAAGTTTTCGCTTCCCGGGGGACGCTGAAGTTCAAATGCTGGTTCCGTTGCAGTTGAATGAAGCTCGCGAGCGGATGCATACGATGATGAGGTTGGTTCGCATCATAGGCCGGTTGAAGCCCGGCGTCTCCGTTGCGCGCGCCCAGACTGATCTGGACGCGATCCGAAAACGCGCTCAGCCTCCCGAAATGGAATCTGGCAGCCCGGGCCCAGGCTCTGCGGAGCCACCAGGTTCCCCGCCGGGAGGCGGCTCCATGATTCACATAGCCACTTCCAGCTACGCGCCTCCGCCGCCTGGTGGCGCCGGGCCGGCGCCCGCCCCTGGCGGCAATGCCGGTTTTTCCAGCAACCACCCGGTTGAGATTCGCCGCGCGGCGGGCAGCGCGCCGGCGGAAAGTGACATGGCGCGCGGGCCGGAAAGTGCCAGTGCCAATCCCAGCAACTCTCCAGTAGTCGTGCAGCGAACGGTGAGCGGCCCGCCCTCGGGACCTGGAAACGTGATTCGAAGGGCGCAGGGCACACCTCCAAACTTAGGGGGCCATGGAATTTCCCCAGGGTCTCCAGCACCGGGCAGCAGAACGGGCAGGGTCTTGCGCCTGAACGCTCCCCAGGACACTGAGCTTAAAGTCATCACCCTTGAAGAACATCTGGCGGGAAACCTGCGACCGGCCATGCTCACCTTGCTCGGAGTGGTTGGATTAGTTTTGTTGATCGCGTGCGCCAACGTGGCCAACTTGATGCTCACACGCGCTTCAGCCCGCACCCGGGAAGTGGCGGTTCGCGCTGTACTGGGGGCAGGGCGGTGGCGGCTGGTGCGTCAACTACTTTCAGAAAGTCTGGTTCTGGCCCTGGGTGGCGGATTGGCCGGCCTGCTTATTGCGGCCTGGGGCGTGCGCGTGATGACGCGGCTGATGCCGGAGAGTTTGGGGGGCTCAATCTTAAACATCGCGCCGGTTAGGCTCGATGCGCAAGTGCTCCTCTTTACGCTGGCAATCTCCATCGTCACGGGCATTTTATTTGGGCTGGTTCCCGCGCTCACCGCTACGCGCCTGAATCTCTCGGAAAGACTGAAGGAAGGGTCGCAGGGAACCGGCGCGCGCATGGGCTTGCTGAGGGGCGCCTTGGCCGTAGCAGAACTCTCCCTGGCATTGGTCTTGTTGATTGGCGCGGGCTTGCTGATTAAGAGCTTCTTCCACGTGCTCTCCATCGATCCGGGATTCTCCACCGAGCATGTGCTCACCATGAACCTCAGCCTGACCGATGCCCGGTATCCCCAAGCACGGCAGAAAAGCGCTTTCTATACTGAAGTACTGCGGCGGGTGGAGTCCCTGCCTGGTGTGCGTTCTGCTGCGTTCGTCGATTCCCTGCCCCTCAGTCACTATACGATGAAATTGATGATCCGCCGGGAGATCGTAAGCGAGTCGGCTGGGGTGTCAGACACCACCTTGCTGTTGTCTCGATTGACGATCACCCCCGCCTACTTCTATACCCTCGGCATCCGCCTCTTGAAAGGCCGCACTTTCTCCGATGGGGACGATGAACGAGCGCCCAAAGTGGCCGTGGTGAATGAAACTCTGGCCCGCCACTTGTGGCCCAATGAAGACCCCATAGGAAAGCAACTTCCTTTGATGGGAGGAGAAATCAAAGTGATCGGTGTTGTCGCGGATACTCGTCACGAGGGCCTGAGCGCCGATGTGGAGTCGGAAGTGTTTGTGCCCGTCCTGCAAGTTGATATGGTCCCTCCCATGCAACTTGCGGTACGGACTGCGGCCGACCCGGTGAGCATGATTTCCACCGTGCGCACCGAGATTGCCGCCATCGATCCGGAAGAGCCTGTTTATAATGTGACCACACTCGAACAAACCCTCTCGGATTCTGTTTCTCCGCGGCGATTTAATATGCTGATGCTGGGAATTTTTGCCGGCATTGCGCTCGCCCTGGCCACGGTGGGAATTTACGGCGTGATGGCGTTTTCCGTAACCCAGCGCACCCGAGAGATTGGCATTCGCATGGCGCTTGGCGCCGAGCGCCGTGACGTGCTGGGACTGATGGCGCACCAGGCTCTGCGAGTGACGCTCGCCGGCGTCGCCTTCGGCCTGGCCGGGGCTTGGGGGCTTACCCGCTTCCTGTCCGGCTTCCTTTACGGCGTTCAGCCCACTGACCTTGCGACATTTGTGTTGGTCCCCATCGTGCTTGTGGCAGTGTCGCTACTGGCATGCTATATTCCCGCGCGCCGGGCAACGAAAGTGGATCCCATGGAGGCGCTGCGGTATGAATAACTCATGGCGCTTTTAGCGTCACAACGAAGCATGAAAATGGGCTCGAGCTGGGAGTAAAGTGAGAATCGACCGTGAGCGAACGAAGGTCGTTTCATTCTGGCGCGAAAGAGCCCGAGT
>DATJFA010000310.1:0-6991 GCA_035496015.1 Terriglobales bacterium
GTGGTGTCGGCCTCATCCTTGCGATTCAGTGCTTCCAGAATGTTCGACTTGGTCAGCAGGTTGTCGAAGCGCTTCTCGACCTCGATGGACTGATCTTCATACTTGAGCGCCTCGTCCAGGTCGGTCTTTTGAGCCAGGAGGTAATTGGCGGCATCGTCCCAGCCTTCCCAGGTGTATTGCGCCAGGCCACGCATCTGACGGTTCAGGCTGGCCTCGACGATTTTGTTCACCTCAACATCCACCTTGAAAGGCACGGCGACTTTCTCCCATTCCAGTTCCACCACGGCGGAAGTCGGCGTCAGCTTATCGAAATCGTAAGTTAGCGCGTTGTGCATGTCGGCGGGCTGTGGCTTCACCGTCACCCGCAGCGCATCTTCCGCCTGTTTGTAGGTAAAGCTGCCCCAGGAAGTTGCGGCGTGGGAGAAAATGACCGTCCACTCGTTCTCTCCGGGAATCATGTGCAGGCCGTACACGCCTTTGTCCAGCGGATGGCCCTCAATGGCCACGGGATCACTGAACGCGATGGTAGTGTTTTCGTTGGCGCCGGCCCGCCACACCTGCCCATAGGGAACCAGATCGCCCCAGACCTTGCGCCCGTTCACCAGCGGGCGGTGGTAGTTGATGGTGATATCGGTGATGCCGATACGCTGGGTAATCACCGCATGCTGGCTCTGGCGGGGAATATTCAGCAACGCCGACTGCGCCTGGCACAGGGTAGCCACAAACAGCAGGCCAAGAACGGCCGCGACTATGCGCGTTTTAGTCATACCTCGCTCCGTTATTTAGAAGGATTTGATCCCACCGACAGTTACACTGCCGCTGCAACTGTCAGCGGGCACTTAGACGGCGCCGCTCCTGGGTGGTTAGCACTCTGGAAGGGAAAAGATAATAGCTCGGTGTTGCCAGCCAGCAGCTGATTCTCTGCAGTTCACAACTGAAATTTGAGGGTTGGTGTATATAACCGCGGCACTGATACCGACATCCCTCGAAAAATCTGAAAGAAGAGTTGCGAAGCCTACCTCATTTTTTCAGTTCTGCTGTCCAGTTCACGACAAGGTTGAGCGGCTCGTTGGGTTCCTGCGGCTGGGCGGAGACGTTGATGACGAAGCGCTTGCCGTCGCGACTGACGTCCCACCAGTGCCCAGGGTTGCCTTGGTACGGCGCGCTGAACAAAACGTGCGCCGTTCCGAGTTGCACGCCTGAACCTCTTGCCTGTACCACCGCCGCCCACACTTTTCCGCCGTTCAGGAAAAAGATCTCGTTGCCGCGCCAGAGGGGCTGAGTGCCTCCATCGGTCGAAACCTGCCAGCGCCCGCCGGGACCAGGGAAAGGCGCTACGTACACCTGCGAGGTCCCTGACTCGTCGGATTCATAGGTCACCCACTTGCCATCGGGAGAGAAATCGCCCCAATTGACATGGTATGAAGGGGCCTGCACGACGGGGAATGGCTTCCGGTCCCCTTGAATGGGCAGCGCCCACAACTGCGGCAGACCGTCGCTGCCCTCCTTGCGCATGAGGACGTATCGGCCGTCGTGCGACCACGCGTCGGGCCAGACCTGGCCATCAGCCAACAGTCGCTCCGGGGAGGAGCCGTCGCTCGGCTTAATGTAGATCCCGCCGCCGGTAGTGGCCGTGACGTATGTGCCGAAGGCGATCTGCTTGCCATCGGGAGACCAGATGGCGGAAAAACTAAGCGGCTTAACGAAGGAAAACCGCGTCTTTACCTTCCGTGCCACATCGAGCAGCCATACAATTACGTTGCCGCCGGACGAGGGCACTTGGAATGCAAGCATCTTGCCGTCGGGTGAGAGGCTTGGGCCATTGCCGTCCACCACCGGATCGCCCGCTAGCTTTCCATTGCGGTCATACCAGTTGATCTGCCAGTTCGTTTGCGAGCTTTGGCCGTGGCTGTAGACAAGTACCCCACTGCTCGACGCCGAAAACGTTCCGAGGCTGTAGTTCGCGCTGAAGGAGACCTTCTCCGCTACTGGAAACGCTTCGCCCTCGAGCTGCAGCCGGCGCGTGTCGAAACGCTGTCCCATCAGCGATCCCTCTCGCATGAACAGCAAGTACCCCGGAGGGACGTAAATTGCGTTAGAACTCAGCGGCAACAGCAACTTGTGTTGCGGCGAATCCAGCGATCCGACGTAGATGCCCTCATCTTCCGAAAGGAAGGCGCGCGTCGTAAACAGGAAATGCCGGCCGTCGGGCAGGAACCACGGCCAGCGGTGGCTGGTTTCCTTGCGTGCAGTGTCGATTTTCGTGATCTCCCGCGGTGTGCCGCCCTCGGCGGAAACCGCTAGAAGGGGTCCGCTCGGTCCCGGTGAGAAGAGGATCATACCCTCCGAGTTCCAGCTCCCGCCCCGTCCTTCTGCAGCCGGACAAATGGTCTGCACAGGACCGCCATGTGCATCGACCCTCTTCAGCTTGGCTCCGGCGAAGAAGCCAATCGTACGGCTATCCGATGACCAGAAGGGATAGCTTGCGCCATCCGTACCCGCCAGCGGCACCGGCTGCTCAGAATCCAGGGTCTGCAACCAAAGCAGCTGGCCATCGCGCCCCGTGACCACATAGGTGATCATGCGCCCATCCGGAGAAACGGCGGTTTGCCCGCCTCCCAGGCTCGGAACACCGAAGGCGTGTTCCTTCGGAGGGAGAAGATACGAACTCCACGGCTGCGCCGGAGCGCTGGTCATCCGCCAGTAGGCGTACGCAAGTGCCGCCGCCGCGACGAGCAGGACGGCGGCCGCAATCCATGCGATGCGCTCGCGGCTTCGTCTCCTGGTGGCAACCGGGGCGGGAACTCCGGCTTGCGACCCTCCTTCCACAATCCACTGCAGCTGCAGCTTCAAATCGTGTGCCGACTGGAAACGCTCGTCCGGATCCTTCGCCAGGCAGGTACGCACCAACCTGTCGAGCGCCGGCGGCGACATGGGCTGCAGCTCCGAGATCGGCTTGGGTTCAGAGGCCAGGACCGCAGCGATCACACTGGCTTGGGTCCTGCCGTCGAAGGCGCGTTTGCCGGTGGCCATCTCATAAAGGACCGCGCCGAACGCAAAGATGTCGCTGCGCGCGTCGGCCTCGCCACCCTCCACTTGTTCCGGAGACATGTACTGGAATGTGCCCACAATCCTTCCCTCTGCCGTCAACGGCTTCGAGTGGGTCATCGTGGCGAGCGCCGCATGGGCCGCTGCAGCGGCCACCGGCTTCGCTAACCCGAAGTCCAGCAGCTTCGCGCCGGTCTTAGTCAGCATGATGTTGCTTGGTTTCAGGTCGCGATGAACAATTCCGGCGCGGTGGGCGCGGTCTAGTGCGTCGGCAACCTGCCTGGCGATCTCGAGCAAGTGGGGTAAAGGCATCGGCCCGCGTACGAGCCGATCGGCCAGCGTTTCACCCTCCAGCAACTCCATGACCACGTAGTCGGTTCCGTTCTCGTGGCCCACGTCGTAGAGAACGCAGATGTTGGGGTGCGAAAGCGAAGAGAGAGCTCGCGCCTCGCGGTCAAGCCGTTCGCGCATCTCGGCACGTTCGGAGAGTATGCCGGGAAGGACTTTGATCGCGACCTCGCGCCCCAGACGCGTGTCACGTGCGCGATATACCTCGCCCATGCCACCCGCGCCGAGCGGCGAAACGATTTCGTAAGGACCTAAACGGGTGCCAGACGCCAGGGACATTAGCCGCCTCCCGCCGTGCATGGGCGGAGCATCTTATCGCGCTGTCTGCTCAATGGGTGATAGCAGCCTTTTGCATTTTTTACAACCTTGGCCGCCAGCCACTTGAATCAGCAACTGCAGCCCCAGTGCTACTCCTTCTCCGCAATTCCCAATGACTTCATCTTGCGGTAGAGGTGACTGCGCTCCAGGCCCAGCACCTCGGCGGTGCGGCTTACGTTGCCGTGGTTTTCATCGAGCTTTTTCAGGATGTAGTCGCGCTCATAGGCAGCGCGGGCCTGGTGCAGGGTGGAAGCGTCGCCGGGCGGCCGGCGGCTGCCATCGCGGTACACCAGCGGCGGCAGGTGCTTGCGGTCGAGCTTGTAGGCGGTAGGATTCATGATGACGATGCGCTCCATCACGTTGCGCAATTCGCGCACATTGCCCGGCCAGGAATAGCGCGTCAGGGCTTCGATGGCCTCGTCGGTGATCTCCCGCGGGCGTCGCCCGTAGGTGGCCGAGAATTCCTTCAGAAAGTATCGCGCCAGCATGGGGATGTCCTCTTTGCGCTCGCGCAGCGGAGGGACGTAGAAGGGAATCACGTTCAGACGGTAAAAGAGGTCCTCCCGGAAGTTGCCTTTGGAAATTTCCTCTTCCAGGTCCTTGTTGGTGGCGGCGATCACCCGCACATCCACGGTGATGGTCTCATCGCCTCCCACGGGCGTGAAGCGCTGCTCATCCAGCGTGCGCAGCACGTTGGATTGCGTCTTCAGGCTCATATCGCCCACTTCGTCAAGAAACAGCGTGCCGCCGTTTGCTTTCTGGAACTTGCCGTCTTTGTCGGAAGCTGCGCCGGAAAACGAGCCTTTGCGGTGCCCGAACAGCTCGCTGCCGATCAGGTCTTCGGGAATGGCCGCGCAGTTTACCTCCACAAACATGCTGTCCTGGCGCGGGCTTTGCGCGTGAATGGCATGGGCCACCAGTTCCTTGCCCGTGCCCGATTCGCCGTAGATGAGCACTCGGCCGTTGGTGGGCGCCATGAGCCCGATCTGCTGCCGCAGAGCCTTCATGGGAATGCTGTCGCCCACAATCACGCTCTTGGCCAGCAGTTGTTTCTTCAGGTCGCGGTTCTCGCCGCGCAGGCGCCGGGCGTCAGCCGCGTTCTTCACCAGGATGAGTGTTTTCTCCAAGGAAAGCGGTTTTTCCAGGAAGTCGAACGCCCCCAGCTTGGTAGCCCTGACTGCCGTCTCGATGGTCCCGTGGCCGGAAATGATGATGATTTCGGGAGCGTCCTCCGCTTCCCGGATCTTCTCCAGCGTCTCCAGGCCGTCCATGCCCGGCAGCCATATGTCGAGGAGGATTACGTCAAAGGAGCGGCGGCGCAGCGTTTCCAGGCAGCTTTCGCCGCTCTCTACGGCCGCCACCTTGTAGCCCTCATCTTCCAGCACGCCCTTCAGGGACTGGCGGATGCCGGCCTCGTCGTCCACGATCAGGATGTTATGCATGTTCGAGCGCCGTGGAGGGCACGCCTTCGGTCGCCACCGGCAATTCCAGAATAAAGCGCGCACCCACCGGTTCGTTCTCTTCCACGCGGATGGAGCCGTGGTGGTCCTCCACGATGCGGCTCACAATGGCCAGGCCCAGTCCTGTGCCCCGTTTTTTAGTGGAGAAATAAGGCAGGAACAGCTTCTCTTTGAGTTCCGCCGTGACCCCGGGTCCGGTATCGCTAATCATGATTTCTACCGCGTCGCGCCCTGGGACCATGGCGGTCGAGATATCAATTTCGCGCAGCATGGAATCCTGCGTGGCCTCGGCGGCGTTGTCAATCAGGTTGGCCAGGGCACGCTTGATGGCCTCGCTGTCGGCCAGCACGCGGGGCAGGTCAGGTGTCAGCAGCGTGCGCACCTCGATTCCCTCCAGCCGGCCATTGAACATGGAAAGCGTGTTCTCCACGATGGCGTTGATGTTGGCGGGCTGAGGATTGGCCGCGGGAAAACGGGCCAGGGCGGAAAACTCATCCACCAGGCTGCGCACCGTCTCCACCGCGCCGGCGATGGTTTCCGCACAACCGCCGATCACGGATAGCGAAACCGCATCCGGCGGGCGCCCCCGCTCCAGATGGCGGCGGATGCGCTCCGCCGAGAGGGCGATGGGGGTCAGTGGATTCTTGATCTCATGCGCCACGCGCCGCGCCACCTCCCGCCATGCTGCCTGCTTCTGCGCCTTCAGCAGGTCGGAAAGGTCTTCGAAAATTACTACGTAGCCCAGCCCGAGGTTTTCGTGTTCCAGGGTGGCCACGGTGACGGCGACGTTAAGCATGCTGCCGTGCCAGCTGAGCTCCACTTGGCTGGTAGCTACGCCCATGCGGTCGGCGCGCCGCAGCAGCGGCTCCAAATCCTCCCCGATCTCTTTGGGGAAGATTTCCGACAGCGTGCTGCCAGTCAGGAAGTTTACCCGGTCGGCAATCCGCGATTGCGGATTGAAAATACGTTGCAGAGCGACGTTGGCATGGGTGACGCGGCGCTTGGCATCCAGCGAGAGCACGCCGGTAGGAATGCTCTCCAGGATGGTTTCCATGTGACGGCGGCGCTGCTCCAGGGCGAGATTGGCGTCCTTCAGTTCCCGGCTGGAAGCCATAATCTGCCGGCGGCTGGTCTCCAGTTCTTCCGCCATGCGGTTGAAGGAGGCCACCAGTTCGCCCAGTTCGTCGGCGGCCGCCACCTGCACGCGGTAATCCAGCCGGCCGCGAGAAATCTGCTGCGTCGCCTCCGCCAGCGCCGCCACCGGGCGCGTCACCAGCTTGGAGGTGAACAGTGCCAGCCAGGTAGCGGCAAAAAGGGCCAGCATGGTGAGCAATGCCAACAGCTCCATGTAAGTGCTGCGCACCAGCTTGCGTAGCTGCGCCAGCTGGAAATAGCGCTGCTGGCTGGCATCAATCTGGTGCACGGTTTCGGAAAAGGCGGGGGGCAGGGGCATGGCCACCAGAATGGCCCCTTCCGAACCGACCTTGGCACTGCCCAGGATGTACTCCGAGCCGTTCCAGGAGAAGCGCGCGGGGCGGTCGGCAGCCGCCTGCTTCAGCGGCAAGATGGGCTTCAGTACTGACCACGCTTCCGGCACCCGGAAACTTGCCTCCGCCCGGCCCTGCCGCACCGCGATAGCGAAGCCGCCCTGAAAGGTGGGCTGATGTTGCTCGAACAGATCGGCGACTCCGGTGAAATTTCCGCTGGCGAACGCCTGCTGTGTCTCGGGCGCGCCGGCCAGCAGCACCGCCTCCTGGTGAGCGTTCTCTTCCGCGTAAGCGGAGAGCAGGCGCGTCATTGCTTCCGTGTCTTCGCGC
>DATJFA010000311.1:0-2216 GCA_035496015.1 Terriglobales bacterium
AGGATTTGGCGACGCCCCCGAGGTGGTTGCGGAAACTATTCGTTTGGCGGCACAGGCGGGTCTCGTGGGCTGCACCATCGAAGACGCAACCGGCAATCCCGACCGCCCTCTCTACGATTTCGCCCTGGCAGTGGAACGAATTGCCGTCGCAGCGGAGGCGGCGCGCGCCCTTCCGTTTCCCTTCATGCTGACGGCGCGAGCCCACAATTTCGCCTATGCCGCCCCCAGCCTCGAAGACACCATCCTCCGTCTGCAAGCCTTTGAAAAGGCGGGTGCCGATGTGCTGTTTGCTCCCGGCTTGCCCGACCTCGCGGCGGTGCGAACCGTGTGCGCGGCGCTGACAAAGCCGTTCAACTTCATGGTGGGAATCAAGGGCAAATCATTTTCAGTAAAGGAACTCGCCGCGGCCGGGGTCCGGCGTATTAGCCTGGCCACCTCACTGTATCGCGCGGCCATGACCGGCTTCCTGGAGGCTGCGCGCGAAGTAAAGGACAAAGGCGAGTTCAGCTTCCTGGAACGCAGTGCGGTCACGGCGGATCTGAACAAACTTATGGGAGTTTGATGGCGAGCAGATCTCCAGAACCAGCATAGCGAACCACTGTGCCTTACACGGCTGCAGCGGTTCCTCCGGGCCCGATTTTCAGAATCTTCCGCGACAACCGGCCGAGCAACGGATACTCCGCCCACTCCCCGCGTCCGGCTTTGATGGCGTAAACAATTGCAATTACCAGCATTAACGTCCACGCCGCCATAAAACCGAGCCAGACCAGTGGGAAAAGTACGAACATGGCGGGCGGCGGCGTGCCCTGAGCAGCGGGATGCTGCGCTACGGTCAGAAAGAAAAAGACAAACCACAACCCCATGAACAGGAACATCAGGAACATGTAAGCGATCTGCAGCAGAAGGGCCTGGAGGGCGTGGAACGACACAAATCGCGACTCGCGTTTCAGGAGGAAAATGATGAGGGGCGCGATCCACCACCCGACCACTTGCAAAATATGAGCCAGGGTAGCCATGCTGCGCTCCTCCGGCAGAGGCGCCTGCGTGGTGATGGAGGGCTCACTCAAATTTTCTACCCCTTCCAGTAGGTTTATCCGGCACTCTACGGCATTGCGGGACCCATTACTATCTTCTTAACTGGTTCAGGCGGGTGCTGGGATTCTTCAGCGGCTTTTTGGGGACTATTGGCTCTGGACTGGAACCAGCTTGAGCTGAATGTTTTTATGCCCGCCCTCGGAAAGCGTTACCGACTGCGGGTCAGCCTTGGCCTCCTCGCCGGCGGTGTCGGCGGGCGAGCGGGCAGTCACACGATACTTGCCTGGGGCAACGCCGGGCAGGACAAATTGCCCATTCTGGTCCGTGGTGGTGTCACGCCGGCGCATGCGGTTGTAGGCGGTTTCAGGATCTGGGACGACACGCACGCGGGCTCCCACCACCGGCTTTTCGTCCTGCGTCACCCAGCCCTCCAGTTGTCCCCTTGCTGCAGAAATGACAATCTCCAAGGTTCCGCCGGTTCCTTTCTCCACTTCCAGGCCTTGCTCCAGAACATCGTCCGAGCCCAGGCGCGCGGATTTCACATACCAGCGGCTCTCATCTCCTCCAGAGACCCTCACTGCATAATTGCCCTCCGGCACATTCTTCAGTTCGAAGCTGCCATCCGGCTTCACTTGGCCTCCGTGGTAGCCCGAATCCTTTCCGCCGACGGCATTCAGGGAGATGCGGAGGTAATGGGGGCGCGCCAGTCTCTCCAGCACGACCTTTCCGGTGAAGTCCGTGCCGCGGCCCAGGGCTATGGTGAGCGAATCAATGTTGTCGTTGCCGACAGTGAGTTCTTGCCGCGTCGTCGGGTAGTACACCTCGTCGCTGGCTTGCTGGTAGGCCATGAGAATATAGCTGCCGGGCGGCACACCTTTCAGTTGGAACCTGCCCTCGGCGTCGGTGTTGGTGTTGTGACCTTCAAAGTAATCCTCCACACCGGCGGCCAGCAGTTCGATCATGGCATTCGCCGGTTTGCCGTCGGGAGCGAGCACGCGCCCGGAGATCTCCACCGTTTTTATGTGGCGGAGGGAGAAGTCAACCTGTGCCTCGTCTCCGGGCCGAATTGAGATCGTTTCCGCCTGGCCACGCTGCAGCACGCCCGGATAATAGACGGGAGCGTATTCCGTACCCAACACCTCCCGCACAAAGTAGTCTTGACCGGCGGGGAAATCCTGTGG
>DATJFA010000312.1:0-4457 GCA_035496015.1 Terriglobales bacterium
TAAGCGCGCCCACGGGAAACACTGCTCCCCAGAACAGGAAGCCCAGTGCCGTACTGGTCACGCCAGGTGAACGGCGCTGGTAAATGCGGTAGAAGTTCACGCCCGCAAACAGGAAACCCAGGGCGAGAACCGCCAGAGTGCCAGTGTCATAGTTGCGCCTCCAGGCATCGTGGATGGACCAGCAACCGATGGCCAGCAGAAACACGGCCACACCTTGCGCAAAACGCGGTAGCGGCCGGCGCACACGGAGCAGAAAGGCTGTGGAGCCGAAAAAGATGACCAGCAGAGTGGCAATATAAAGCCAGCGCACGTCCAGAGGGATCCCCGCCAGCACCGCGTGCAGCAGCACGGCTGGCGTCATCAGCAGAAAGAAAGCCCCCAGGAAGCGGCGGTTTTCGAAAACTGTCTTCCAGGTGGAGGCCACAAACACCAGTCCTGACAGCTCCAGCCCGGCCAGGTCCACTACGCCCCACAGTTGCCCCCTCCAGCCCGGCGCCGTCTCAAAGGCCTGTGCGATGAAGTGCGCCAGAATCAGCGCCCAGCCCACAATCCACAACCGCACAGTGCGCGAGGGAGCGTGCTTGCGCAGGGACACGAAAATGCCCAGCAAGACGCACAGCACCAGGATGGTCGGCAGTTTATCCAGCAGGGAATTCATGAAGATTGTTGGGGAGCCTGGACAATGGAATGTTATGGGAGAAGGTGAGCTGGCCGCCAGAGAACTTTAGTAACCAACCAGGAACCGATATGGCGGGGGAGCGTACCCTGTAGGCAGAATTCTTACAGCGTGCCGGGGCTGCAAAGAACAAAGTGGAGACGCGATGCCTCACGTCTCCACTGTTGCCAAACGACGGGGTTAGTTCAATTGTTGTCGGCCGGCGTTCGGTCCCCCATTGGGGGGGATAACCGAAAGCGGAGCCTGCAATTGGAAGTTGAGCACGGTTTCCGAGGGCAACACGATCTGCTGGCCCTTGGTGGCTGCGGAAACGCCAGTACCTGCGCCCGCGCCCACCGTGGCGCCAATAGCTGCGCCTTTGCCGCCACCCAGCAGGCCGCCCAGAATTGCTCCCACGGCAGCGCCGCCGCCGACTTTGGCGGCCGTAGCCTTGCCCCGGGAACTGGCTTTACGGCTGTACTGGTTCGTTTGCAGGCTATAGGACCTGCCATGCACGGAAAGTTGCGTCAGCGACATGATGATGTCGGACTGCCCGGCAAACCGGCCAGCGCTTTTAACATCATCCAGACGCCCGGTCACGTCAAAGCCGGCAGGAACCACGACGTTGCCATTTTCGTCCGCCAGCGGCGAATCCAGGGTGGCCCGGAAGCTCTGGCCGGTCTGATTCTTCTCACTATCAATGGGATCAATAAGGCGAATTGCAATATTGGTGCCCGCCGGCACCACCACCGGCTTAGGCGGCGGCGGTGGCGGAGGCGGCGTAGGCTCCGCCGGAGTAGCTGAGGCTGGGGCCGAGTTCATGGCCATGGTGCTGGAAGCGGCTTCGCTCTCGGCTGGCGCCCGGCGCTCGCGATGCCGGGTAGCGCGGCGGCGTTCCGGAGCTGGCGGCGGTGCCGCTTCTTGCTGCTGCGCCGCAGGCTCAACCGCGGGCGCGGGAGCGGCGGCCTGGGCGGGCGCAGAAACTTCCAGGTTATTAACTACGGTCTTGACGCCCTCCACCTGGGCGGCATCGGCTGCCGCGGTGGCACGCTCGGCGTCGCTGTTGGCATAGCCGGTCAGGGTAACCACGCCGTTGGCCGACTGCACGGTGATCTGCCGGCTCTGCACATTGGAATCGGCATAGATCTTGCTCTGCACGTTGCCGGCAACCTGGGCGTCATTCGGCGCGCGTGTGCAGCCTATTGTCAGGCCCAATGACCCTGCCAGCAGCAGAGCACACAGATAGAGTCCTACCTTCGGCTTCATAGAATTACTCCTCAGTCTCAATAATGCGGGTGTCTGCTATCAGTTTAGATGCTGAGTGCCTGCCCCTCAATGACAAAAAATGCACCGAAGGCGTAGGACTTGCGGAACTGTAAAGAATTGTAATGGCACAACTTGCGCGTCAGCCACCTGTGCGATGGTAAGCTCTGTCCGTGGCTGATCTGACAGCGTTTGTGCTGGCCGGCGGCAAGAGTTCGCGCATGGGGGCTGACAAAGCCATGCTCGAAGTGGCAGGCCAGACCCTGCTGCAGCGGACGCTGGAGTTGGCGCGAGCCGTTGCAGAGGACGTCCGTATTGTGGGCGTGCGCGAAAAATTTGGGGAATTTGCCCCCGTGGTGGAAGACAAATACCCGGACCGTGGGCCCTTGGGCGGAATCCACGCTGCTCTGGCTTCCACTGGCAGCGACTTCAACCTCATCCTGGCAGTGGATTTACCCTTCCTGGAGAAAAGGTTTCTCCAACAGCTCGTTACAGAGGCCCTTGCATCCGGTGCGGTAGTGACGGTCCCACGCGCGGGCGGCGGACTGCAGCCGCTGTGCGCCGTGTACCGGCGCGAATTTGCGGCGCTGGCAGAGCAGGCCCTGGCGGCAGGCCGAAACAAAATTGACACTCTCTATGCCCGGACTACGCTTCGTATCATCGAGGAGGATGAGCTGGCGCGTTTTGCTTTCTCACCGGCCATGTTCGACAATTTAAATACCCAGGAAGAGTGGGAGCGGGCGCGACAGCACCTGCAACCGAAACCATGAGCTCGATTCTTACCCCCGCGCCCGCCGATGGCCGCGACCTCGAGGCGCAACCGTCTCGCCCCGAAGAACCAGTTCCGCCTGAGCGCAAGCCCTACATCGAGTTCAAGCACGTCTTCAAAGCGTTCGGCTCCAATCGCGTGCTGGACGACGTGAGTTTCGACGTGCTGCCGGGGGAAACCGTATGCATCCTGGGGCGCAGCGGCGTAGGCAAGTCGGTATCGCTGCACAACATTATGGGATTTCTGAAGCCCGATTCCGGCCGGGTCATCGTTGCCTCTGAGGACATCACGGATTACCCGGAAGAAGAACTGGAGCGCATCCGCAAGAAGGTCACCATGGTGTTTCAGAATGGCGCCCTCTTCGATTCGCTCACCGTGGGCGAGAATGTGGCCTTCCCCCTGCGCGAGCGTGGCGACCTGAACGAAGAACAGATTTATCAGATCGTGGACGGACTGCTGGATATGGTGGGCGTGAAGCCCATGCGCGACATCCTTCCCTCTGAACTTTCAACCGGCATGAAGCGCTCGGTGGCCATTGCGCGCGCCCTGGCAGCGCAGCCGGAATGCATCCTCTACGACGAGCCCACCACCATGGTGGACCCGCTGATGGCGCAGCTTCTGGGCGACTTGATCAAGAAGCTGAAATTCCAGCTCAAGCTGACCAGCGTGGTCGTCACTCACGACATGCGGCTGGCCAAGAAGCTGGCTGACCGGGTCGTCTTCCTGCACGAGGCCAGAGTGATCTTTTTCGGCAGCACGGCAGAAATGGTGCGTTCGCAGGAGCCCATCGTGAAAGAATTTCTGGAGCTGGATGAGTTGCGGCTGGAACCGCCGCCGAGTGGGGAAGCGAGCGGAGAGTTGGGGCGGCAAGAGTGAGAGTAGTCGGTCGTCAGGAGTCAGTAAAACCCAGTTATGCGGGCGAGACGCCCGCATGACAGCCGGCGAGACGCCGGCGCTACAGATTCAAAAGCCTTCCGCCATCAGGCGCTCAACCGTCAGCTCGGCGGTGGCCTCTTCTCCGCGCACCATCTTCTCCACGTACTTGGCCACCAGATCCACTTCCAGATTGACCGGATCGCCGGGCCGCAAAGATTTGAGGTTGGTCATTTTAATGGTATGCGGAATGATGGCAATAGTCACAGTGTTGCCTTCGAGCTTGGCCACCGTGAGGCTGATGCCTTCCACGGAGAGCGAGCCTTTGTGCACCACGTAGCGCTCCAGGTCCTGAGTAATTTCCAGCCGTAGCCAGAAATCGTTGCCGCCGGGAATGGGTTCCAGGCCCAGGAATTTGCCCGTGCCATCCACGTGTCCCTGCACCAGGTGCCCGCCGAAGCGGCCATCGGCACGCATGGGCAGTTCCAGGTTAACCAGCGCCCCCTGGCGAATACGCGAGAATGAGGTGCGCGCCCAGGTTTCCGCCGCCAGGTCAGCGGCGAACGATTGGGGATGAACCTCCACGGCGGTGAGGCAGGTGCCGCTCACGGAGACGCTGTCGCCAATCTTCAGTTCGCTCGGCAGACGCGCGGCAGAAATAGTCAGCCGGCGCTTCCCGCCGTCCTCTTTGATTTTCTCCACCCGCCCAACTTCTTCTATCAATCCAGTAAACATGGCTTCATTGTATGCGAAGGTCTCGGGCCGGAACTGGATCTCGGAACTCGCGGCACTTAGCGAGCTCCAGTCGCGCTCGGGGGCGGCGCCGGACGGTTGGAAATGCGCTGCGAAAGCCACTCCGGGTTGGTTCCCATGCCGCTGAGAGCGGCTCCACCCAGC
>DATJFA010000313.1:0-4997 GCA_035496015.1 Terriglobales bacterium
CAATTCCGACGATCCTGGAATCTTCGGCACTTCCCTGGGCCGGGAATATCAGCTGGCGCAGGATGCGTTCGGCTTCACGAACGAGCAACTGCGTGAACTCGCACGCAATTCCTTTGAGGCGTCGTTCTTGCCCGCGGAGAAAAAACTGGCGTTCCTGAACGCGGTAGACGCTGTCAAGATAGATTTGTGAGCGAAATGTAGTTGGTAGCTGGTAGTTAGTAGTTGGTAATCTATGCCACTACTGCCAGCTGCTAGCTACCAACTGCCAGCTTCCGTGGTACGGCGTCATGCTGAAGGGCTTCAGCCCTGAAGCATCTCGCGTGCAGTGCAGAGAAGCTGGCATTCTGCAACGCTGCACGCGAGATTCTTCGGGACTAAAGTCCCTCAGGAGGACTTCCATTCAGGATTGTTACCGAAGAAACCAGCTACTAACTACCAACTACCAGATACTATGACTCAGCACATCGGCATCGTGGCCTGCAGTGCGGAGGGCGCAGCACTCTGCTACCGCACCATCTGTCTCGAGGGAACGGCGGCGATGGGCCGCCACGCGCATCCCGAGGTCTCGATGCACACCCACTCGCTAGCCGACTACATGCGCTGCATCTACGCCGACGACTGGCAGGGAGTAGCCGATCTGATGCTGTCTTCCGCGGAGAAACTGGCGCGAGCCGGCGCTGACTTTCTGATTTGTCCGGATAACACGATTCACCGCGCGTTCGACCTGGTGGCTCCGCGCTCGCCCCGGCCCTGGCTGCACATCGTGGAGGAAGTCGCCAACGAAGCACGCCACCAGAACTATCGCCGTCTGGCGCTGCTGGGCACGCGTTACACCATGGAGGGCCCGGTGTATCCCGCCAAGCTGGCAGCCGCGGGGATTGAATACGCCGTGCCTACCCCGGAGGAGCGCCAGCGCCTTGACCAGATCATCTTCGACGAACTGGTGAATGCCAAGTTCACGCCGCAAGCCCTCTCCTACTATCTTGAGGTGATTGGCCGACTGAAGTCTCTAAGCTGCGACGCGGTGGTGCTGGGCTGCACTGAGATTCCGCTGCTGGTTACGCCCGAAGTCTCGCCTCTGCCCACGCTGGATTCCACGCGCATCCTGGCGCGGGCGGCGGTGAGAAAAGCAGTGGGCGCTGGCGAGTGGTCAGCGGCCAGTTGAAACCCAGCAATCAGCAATCAGCCGTCAGCATTCAGCCCCTGAACCTGATCGCAAATTGACTCGAGAGCTGGGCTGTATTTGCAATGACAGCCTCCTAAGATCGCCAGGTTTTCAAGCCCGTTCCGTGCGGGGAACAATCAGGAGCGAATGCCTACCACGCCCAGCAGCCTGCCCACGACTCCCTTCTCCTTGCGATAAGAAAACAGCAGGTCGGTGCGGCAGGAAGTGCAGAGCGGCGAAGTGCTGATGCTTTGGCTGAGCACACCCGCATCCAGCAGTTGGCGCGTGTTGGCAGCCACCAAATCCAAATAGAGGAGAGTTTCCTCCGGGCCATGGCCAGGAGGGCGGGCGTGGAGGAACAGCAGCGGATATTTCTCGTGAAGGGGATTGGATTCACGCACTTCCCGGAAAACCTCTCCGGCATAGGCAAACTGCGAGTGGAATTTCTCCCGCACCTCCTCACCCACCTGGTAGCAGCAGGAGTGGATGCCGGGCCCAATTGCGGCACGCAGGTCCGCGGGAGCGGAGCCGAATTGACGGCGCATTTCGCCCACGCCTTTTTCCACGATGCGTTGCAGGGTGCCGCGCCAGCCGGCGTGAAAGGCTCCCGCAGCTCGGCGCTTTGTATCCACCAGCAGCACGGGGAGGCAATCGGCGGTTTGCACGCCGAGCAGCAGGCCGGGTACGTCGGTGATGAGGCCGTCGCCCGTGGGGTGCGCGTCGGCGGCAGTGACGTAGTGAATAAGGTCAGAATGTACCTGGCGCTGAGTGACCAGGCGACAGGCGCCACGGCCGGCGTTCAGCGCCCGCAAAAAGGCTTCGCGATTTTGTTCTACCGCGGCGCGAGTATCGTGTTTTGTGAAACCCAGGTTGAGCGAGGAGCCGCCATAGGCCGTCGAATGTCCACCCACCCGGGTGCTGAAGCCGTGCACCAGCCAGGGGAAATTAAGAATTTCTGAATTAAGAATGTTGATCTTTGTATTTGCTGTGCGCGTTCCCACGGTCCGCGTTCTCGCCCCCATGCTTTCATTGTAGCCTGCGGCCAATTTGACAACTTGCCAACAGAGATCGAGAGCCAACTACGGAGGACCGACAACACCACTTCGTTTATCGAAGCCGGCGGTTCGTATATATTGATAAGTCGCCATGTACGAGGATTTTCGCGCCACCGAACGCTGGTCGGGAGAAGAGGTGCACTGCCTGTATCAGGCGCTGGTGCTGGCCATCTCCACGCGCCACGCGGATGCCGTGGACATCAAGTTCCTGGCCAACGGGCATCCGGTGTGGATTGCGCTGCCGCTGCCGGGCTGGGTGGAGTACGGCCGGCGCACCGGCAGAACTATCACCGACCCGCTGGCAGTGCAGATCGCGGGACATTATCTAAAGACGGCGATCGAATCGGGCGAAGACGGATGCCGCGAGTTGCACGCGCTTACCGTAGAACAGATGCTGGCACATCTTGACGCCGTGTTGGAAGAAGCCCGCAGCGGCGTTTCGGCCTGAAAAAGCAACCCTGACGCGTGTTTTTCGGATCACAACCTATTGTGACCAAAGACACTTTCCCGCGTCCGCCGGACAAGCGACAATCAGAACCCGATTACCGTCCTGAGGCCGCCAGCTTGGAAGGCGCGGCGGTTTAGGGCACAATATCCGGTTTGTCTGCAAGGAGCCGCACTCATGTCAACAGCCATTCAACCCAGCCTGGCGGAATTGTTGCGCCACGGAAAAGTGCACCGCAACCTGAACGCGGCGCCGCTGGTGGAGATCGCCATCCGCCGCGGCGAAGCCCGGCTGGCCAGCAATGGCGGCCTGGTCGCCTACACCGGGCGCACCGGCCGTTCCCCGAAAGATAAGTTCACCGTCAAGGACGAGCTCACCGCTGACCGCGTGCACTGGGGCGCCATCAACCAACCCTTCGAGCGGGAAAAATTTGATGCTCTCTACGACAAGGTTGTGGAGCACCTGCGCGACCGCGAGCTTTTTGTGCAGGACCTGTTTGCGGGCGCCGACCCGCAATACCGCCTGCCGGTGCGGGTGATAACCGAACATGCCTGGCAGAGCCTGTTTGCGCGCCAGCTTTTCATTCGCCCCACGGCGCAGGAACTGCAAAGCCATCAGCCGGACTTCCTGGTGGTAGCGGCGCCCGAAGTGCATGCCGACCCATTGCACGACGGCACCAACTCCGGCGCCTTTATTCTGGTGAATTTCACGCGGCGAATGATTCTGATCGGGGGCACGGCTTATGCGGGCGAAATCAAGAAGTGCATTTTCGGGGTGATGAATTTCCTGATGCCGCCGCGCGACGTTTTCCCCATGCACTGCTCGGCCAACATCGGTAAGGATGGGATGACGGCATTGTTCTTCGGGCTTTCGGGCACAGGCAAAACCACGCTGTCGGCCGACCCCAACCGGCGGCTGATCGGTGACGACGAGCACGGCTGGAGCCAGCAGGGCATTTTTAATTTTGAAGGCGGCTGCTACGCCAAGTGCATCCGGCTCTCGCAACAGAAGGAGCCGCAAATCTGGAACGCGATCCGCTTCGGCTGCGTGCTGGAAAATGTGGTGCTGCAGCCGGAGACCAACGTGCCCAACTACGACGACGAGAGCGTGACCGAAAACACGCGCGCCGCCTACCCAGTGGAATTCATTGAAAACGCGCGGATACCCGGCGTTGGCGGACACCCCAAGCACGTGGTTTTTCTGACTGCCGATGCGTTTGGCGTGTTGCCGCCGATTTCGCGGCTCAATCCGGAGCAGGCCATGTATCACTTCCTTTCCGGCTACACAGCCAAGGTGGCGGGCACGGAGGCCGGGCTGGGCAAAGAGCCGCTGGCTACGTTTTCCACCTGCTTCGCTTCGCCGTTTCTGCCGCTACGCCCCAAGGTGTATGCCGAGATGCTGGGGCGGCGCCTGCGCGAGCACAAAGCCAGTTGCTGGCTGATCAACACCGGCTGGCAGGGCGGGAAATTCGGAGTGGGCCGGCGCATGGACCTGAATTACACGCGCGCCATGGTGCGCGCGGCCGTGGAAGACCGGTTGAACGATGTGGATTTCGAGGTGGAACCCTCATTCGGACTGAGCATTCCGAAATCGGTGCCGGATGTGCCGCGCGAGCTGCTGGCCCCGCGCAACGCCTGGGGAGAGAAAGCGGCTTACGACCAGGCGGCCCAGGAATTGTCGCAACGGTTTCACCGCAATTTTGAAAAGTTCGAAGCGCCGGAAGACGTGCGGGCGGCGGCCCCCGCTCCAGTCAGCAAATGACGGCTGTTACGCGGCTTCTTTGCCGGCGGTGGAAGAATCCTCCACTCGCGAGCCGATCCAGCGCCGCCACGGCTCGGTAGCTAACTTTTGCGCCAGCACTACGTTGGGGTGGTGGCCATAGCGGTTTTTGACGGTTTCCACCGCTTCCCGGCTGCTCCAGTGGCTGATGACCAGCACATGCCCGGGGTCATCCAGGTCGCGCACGATTTCGTGATCAACATAGCCGGGGAATTGGCGCATATCCTGCCAAATCTTGCGTGTGACTTCCAGCCCGCCGTCGGCGCTGACGGCCGCGAAACGCGATTCCGAGATTACCGTCACGTTCATGATCCCTGCTCCCGCAATAACTAGGATGACGGGGCGCGCAAAAAGGTCATCGGCAAAAACAGGCTAATGCTGCCCGGGCAGCCCTTCAGGTTCCCGCAGCTTCGGCGGCGGGAGCGGAAGCGTCTTCTTCGTCGGCGCGAATGAGGCCGAATTTCTTCAGCTTATAGCGCAGAGCGTCGCGGCTTATATCGAGCAGGCGGGCGGCGTGGGTCTGGTTGCCGTTGGCCTGCTGCATGGCCAGCTC
>DATJFA010000314.1:0-12444 GCA_035496015.1 Terriglobales bacterium
CCCGCGCAAGCAGCGCTCCGGATCGGCTGAGGGGTGACTGTCGGGCAAGTATTGCACCAGCTCTGTCTCCTCACCTTCCTGCGAAACCACTACGGTCACCTGCCTCTGGTGTTTCTGGCGCTTGCGCAGGTAGTCGAGGCAGACGTTGGTGGTGATGCGGTGAATCCAGGTGTAAAACGAGCACTCGAAGCGGAACCCGCCCAGGCTCTGATAGGCGCGCAGGAAAGTGTCCTGGTAAACGTCCTGGGCGTCGCTCTCGGAGGCGGTAATGCGCAGCGCCAGGCGGAGGACGGGCTGGTCGTAGCTGCGCACCAGTTCCTCGAAAGCAGCGGAATTCCCCCGCTGCGCCTCGCGCACCAGCATGATGTGGTCCAGGACGGCGAGACCGTCTGCCTTCTCCGCCGGCACGGGAAAAACCGGCTGGCTGGAGCCGCAAGCCAGTGTTCCACGATCGGAATTGGCATTTGGCGACAGCATGTGTCAGCTCACCGCCTCGCTTTCAGCCCGGGCCCGGCGACGATGGAGTACAAGAAGCGCAACATCGTCCGCGCGCGGCTGGGTGGCGGCGAAGTCCTGGGTCGCGCCCAGCACCGAGAACAAAATCGCGCCGGCGGAGTCACCGCCTGCACTGCGCGCAGCCTCGGCCAGCCGTCCTGGCTCGAAATCCTCACCGCTGCCGTTGCGGCATTCCACCACACCATCGGAATAGCCGATCAGAGTTTCGCCCGGGGCAATCGTGGCATGGCCATTGCGGAAAACTGCTCCCGGCACCGCGCCCAGCAGTGGGCCTCCCGCACTTAGAGGTTCCACCTGCCCCTCTTTCCGCAGCAGCAAAGGGTCAGGATGGCCAGCGTTGCAGTACTCCAGAGCACCCGTACTGGAATCTAAACAGCCGACAAAAAGCGTGAGCAGCGGCGGCTCTGGCCGCAGGCTGACGAGATGGGAGTGAATGGCGTCTGCAACGTGCGCCGGGTCAGAGCAGGAGACGGCCAGAATGCGGATCAGCCCGGCAACATGCGTGAACCACATGCCGGCATAAAGGCCTTTGCCGCAGATGTCCCCAATAGCGAACACCGTGCGTTCGCCCACATCGAAAGCGGTCAACACATCGCCGGTCACGTGCTGTGTGGCGAAACTCTCGCCCGCGATTTCGAATTCGCCGCGCCGGAGGAACCGCGGACCGGTCATGTTGCGCTGCACCTGGGCGGCGTCCGAAAGGGCCCGCTGCAAGGCGTCGCGCTGCCGGCTGAGGCTGGCGATTTCCTCCTCCAGGGCGCGATTCCGCGCCAGCAATGCTTCGGCGGCCGGCGATGCATTTTGCGCGTGCGCCGCGTTCTTGCCGCGCTGTGCCCACGCTCCATGCGGGAAACGGTTTTCACGACTTGACCTGCCGCGAGCGTCCGCCAGCCTGTTCACCGCTGCCTCCCGTATCCCGGCGCCTTGCGGCCGCCGGCCTGGGTTAAACGCAGAGTTCGTCAGTTCACAAATTTGTAGCCCATGCCATGCACAGTCAGAATGAAGCGCGGCTCTTCCGGCTTGGGCTCAAGCTTCTGCCGCAGGCGCACGATGTGCGCATCCACGGTGCGGGTAGTGGGATAGCGCTCGTACCCCCATACATCTTCCAGCAGGCGGTCGCGAGTCACTGTTTCGCCGGGGTGCGACAGGAAGTACTTGAGCAGTTCGAATTCCTTGGCCGAAAATTCCACCGGTCTGCCCGCGCGAATCACCCGGCAACTGCGCACATTCACTTCCACGTCGCCGAAGCTGTAGCTCTCCTGGTCCTTGGCCCCGCCCTGGGCCCGGCGCAGCACTGCCTTTACCCTGGCCAGCAGTTCGCGGATGGAGAACGGCTTAGTGACATAGTCGTCGGCGCCCAGTTCCAGCCCCACCACTTTGTCCACTTCCTGGCCGCGCGCCGTCAGCATGATGATGGGCAATGCCGGCTTTTTCACCTTGAGCTGCTTGCAAACATCCAGACCGCTCATGCGCGGCATCATGACGTCGAGCACCACCAGGTCGGGCGAATCCTTCAGCGCACGCCCCAGGCCCTCGACACCGTCGGCGGCGGTGATCACGTCATAGCCTTCGAATTCGAAATTGTCGCGAAGACCGGAGACCATCGCGGGCTCGTCTTCCACAATCAGGATTCTGGTCATCTTGGGGCCTCCCGCCCGTTCCTTTTCCGCCACGCTTTGCGGTGTGCTCATTGGCGCCTCCTTACTGAACCGCAACTGCCTTGGCCTCCGCCGCCGCTTCCTTGTTCACAGGCAGCGCGATTACAAACTTGCTTCCCCGCCCCGGCGTGCTTTCCACGGAAACATCGCCGCCATGCGCCTCCACGATGTGCCGCACCAGCGAGAGACCCAGCCCGCTTCCCTTGGTGTTGTGCACCAAAGGATCGCCTACGCGGTAAAACTTCTCGAAGATTTTGTGCTGCTCGGGGCGCGAGATACCGATGCCGTGGTCCACCACCTCCAGCTTGACCGAGCCGTTTTCGCGATAAAGGTTTACGCCCAGGTACTTTTCCTGCTGCGAATACTTCAGCGCGTTGTTCACCAGGTTGAGCAGGGAGCGCGCAATGGCCTCGCGGTCCACGCGCATGGGCGGCAGATCCTCGGCAATGCGCTCTTCGAAGATGAAGCCGTGCTGCTCGATCTGGTAGCGGTAGGACTCCAGCGTGTTGCGCACCAGTTCGCCGATGTCGGTTTCGCGGAACTCATATTCCTTGCGCCCCGCCTCGATACGCGAGAAATCCAGAATGTTGTTGATGAGCGCCGTTAGCCGCTCGCTCTCCTTGCGGATGATGCGGTAATACTCCTCGCGCTTGTCCTGATTGGTCAGACGCCCGAGCTCGAGGGTCTCCGCATAGAGCCGGATAAGCGACAGCGGCGTCCGCAGCTCGTGGGAGACATTGGAGACGAAATCCGATTTCAGACGCGCCAGCGCTACTTCCCGGTTCACGTTGCGATAGGTGATCAGAATGCCGCATGCCAGCAGCAAGGACAGGCCGCCCAGGATCAGAAACTCCATGCGGATAAAATGCTGGCCCACCGCCGCCAGGGTGGTACCGCGCATCTTCATGCCCAGCACCAGACCGGGGAACGCGCCTTCCATGGTGTGCTCCACCTCCGGCTTGCCGCCGTCCCAGTCCGTGCAAGCGGCCAGAGGCTCATAATCGCCCTTCAGGTGCACCATCACTCCGGTGTGACTGGTGGTTCTGTCCTCGCTGAGATTATTCGCCATCAGGCTGTTCAGCGCCTGGGGAAAGAACTGGTCGCGCAGGTATTCGGGGTCGAACACGAAGCCGCCCATTGCCGCCTCTTGCCCGGGCTTGGGCGGTACGATGAAGTACACTACCGATTCGTAAAGGTACCTGTCTCCTCGCCGGACTTTGTTCTGCTCGAAAAACGCCGGCAGTTTGCCCTCGTTTTCCATGCTGCGAAACTTCTTCGCCGCAGTGTCGTATTCCAGCTTCATCCACACCATCATGTGCTGCAGTTCGTCCACTTCCGAGCGAAAGTCCGGGTCATCCATGCGCGGTTGCCGGGAGCGGAAAATCACGCCGGTCTGCGGACTGTAATAGAACGCGTGAGCCACATAGGGGTACTTCTTCAACAGGGCGTCGAGTTCATCCGAACAGGCTTCCTGCGGCTGAGGGAAGTCCTGCCGCACCTTATCCACCATGGCGTAGCCCTTTTCGTTGATCCGCTTCTCAGAGATGACCAGGGCTTCAGCAAAATCCCGCTGCATCAGGGCTTCGATGGCATGGTCCCGGTGGATCTTCTCCAACTGCACGAAGTTGACGATTACCAGAGCGGCAGCGGGCAGCACGACCGCCAGTTCCAGCGTCAACAGCAATCGTGTACGCTCGTTCCACCGCCAGCGTTTTCTCATTGCACGCTCCTGCCCGGTTTGGCCCCTGAACTCGGTCACCGGCTAAACCATACTGTAAAGCCGTTCCGGCTATGTCAACCGCTGGTAAAAACGTGTAAAAAGTTGTGAAATGCTGCCTGCCCGGCGTATCGTCCCTGGAACCCAGGCCTTCCTGAAGGGATATTGGCCATGGAAAACCTGGGCGGGTCTTCCCTCCGGCGAAAATTTAGCCTGCGTTGGGATGAGATTTCCGCCTTTGTCGTTATAGAGTTCCAGGAGTATAGGTCTGAACCGGCGGCCCCTCACCGGGCTGGCCCGGATTTGGAGGCCCTGTTACTCAAGTCAGCCACCGCCGTGCTCGTTTTGAGCAGGAAGCCATGCCTCACGCGCGCTCTTTGTGGCGCACGGCGTTGCGGCTGTGTCAAAGGCAGGAATCGGCCGAGGACTTGGTGCAGGAAACCATGCTGCGCGCCTGGAAAGCTTTCGATCAGTTCCAGGCCCAGACCAACTGTAAAGCCTGGCTGTTCACTATTCTCATGAACCTTTGGAACGAGCATCATCGCAAGCCCTGGGTCCGTCATGAGTCGCCAGTCCAGGACGAGTTCGAGCTTGACCAGCAGGCCATTGCCGCCAACTCCGATGACCGGGTCTTCCTGCATGAAGTCCTGGCCTGCATTGATCATTTGCCGGAAGAGCAGCGCTGCGTGCTCCTGCTGTCGGTAGTAGAAGGCCTGGCGCTGCGGGAAATTGCGGAAATATTAAAGATTCCAATGGGAACTGTAATGTCGCGCTTGGGCCGGGCCCGAGTCGCGCTGCGCGAATCCATGCGCCCCAAGCCGGGCGTGATGCCAAGCGCCAGAGAACAAAAACTATGCGATGCCATGAAGCCGAAGGGCTGCTAGCGCCCCAAATTTCTGAGAGTCTCGACGCCGCCATCCAGGGTGAACTGGCGTTGCACCTGGATTCCTGTGCCGCCTGTCGTGCCAAACTGCAGTGGGAATACGAACTCGACCGCCTGATTACCGCAGCCGTTACCGCTGGGACACCGCCGGCCGATGCCCTGCTGGGGCGTATCGAACAAAAGCTCGGAAGCCGTCGTCCTTTTCTCCTGCAGTGGCGATGGCCGGCCTTTGCCGGCGCTGCCGCCATGGTTTTGCTTTTTGCCCTCGCGCTTCCCCGCTTCACCTCCCACGATCCCATGCACCTGCTTTGCCTGGATGCGGTGGACGACCATCGCAGCGAGGTGCTGCAGCGCGAGCCCCGCACCTGGCATACAGGCGGCGACATCAGCGGCCTGGTCCAGCGCACCGTCCCCGGCGCCCCGGTGCCTCAGAACGTTGCCGGCCTATCTCTGCAGAAGGCCCGCATTTGCGAACTGCTGCGGGCCCCCGCTCTTCACCTGGTCTACGGCAGTGGCGTTCAACAGGTCTCCGTTTTTGTTATGCTGCCCCAGGACCTGCCCTCCGGTTCCATCCCACGGCCAACGCCACCTGCCAGCCGACTGCATCAGGAGAACGACTCCGGCATCGCTGTCACTTCGTTTGGCGGCAAAGGTCTCGCTGTGGTCGTCGCAGGAAGCCCCGACCTTGCCCCGGATGTCGCCGGCCAACTGGCACTCTCGCTCTGACCTTACATTTGTTTCGCCGCTTGTCTGCCCCGGCTCAGCGCACTGATTTGTGAATTTTGTGTCGGCGTGGATGAAAAGTTCCGCTCGTCCCGTTCTACTGATTTGAAGCTCACATGAATTTTAGTTGCGAGCTGCAAGCTTGCCGCGAATCCGCCGGTCCAATCCGCGGCGCAGGACGGACACCATGGCAACAGCGGTCAGGGCCCCGGCAGTGGAAGGCGGCAGCGAACTGCTGCTGGTGAATGCGGCGCGCGCTGGCGACGTCGAAGCCTTCGGCGAACTGGTGAAACGCTACGATCGCCAGGTCTTCCGCGTGGTACGGCATTTGACGGAGAATCCGCAGGACGCCGAAGACATCGTCCAGGAAGCCTTCGTCAAAGCTTTCTGCAACATCAAGTCGTTCGAAGGCCGGTCAGCGTTCTGCACTTGGCTGATCCGCATCGCGGTGAACGAGGCTCTGGGCCGCATTCGCCATCGGCAGAAGTTTCCTCACAGCTCGCTGGAATTCACCGCCTCGGATGACGACACGGTATTCGAGCTGCAGATCGCCAGTTCTGCGGCCAGCCCCGAAGATCTGTGCAACGATGGGGAAATACGCCGGGCGCTGGGCCGGGCTATTCACCGGCTGCGCCCGCGGCTGCGCGCCGTGTTTGTTTTACGCGACGTGCAGGGCATGTCGGCGCAGGAAACGGCGGAAATCCTGCGCATTACCGTTGGCACAGTCAAAGCGCGGCTCTTCCGCGCCCGCCAGCGCCTGCGGCAGATGCTGGGGCCCTACGTTGCTACCCTCGACGAGCGCTCCCGGCTCACGGCCGTGCGCGGCACCGCCGCCGGCCTTCAGTAAACCTGTTGCACTTTGTAAAATAAACCACCACGGAACTGTCATCCTGAGCGCAGCCGGCTGATTCGCGCGTGAATCAGCCGGCGCAGTCGAAGAGCCTGCCCTGAGCGAAGCCGAAGGGACCTTGTGTTTTCATCAGCGCGAAAGGCAAGAAGCAGGTCCTTCGCTGCGCTCAGGATGACAAACATCTTCCCTTTCTTGGTGTTTCCAGAACACGGGCGCTTTAGGGTGAAGCTCAAAAGAAAGGGCGCGGCCGAAGCCGCGCCCATCTGAGAACTGAGAACTGACAACTGCTTCTACGGCGCTTCAATCAATTCCATCCTCCCATCCTTGGTCCGGTGCAGCACCATCACTTTGCCGTTCGGGTCCCGGAACACAAACACATCCTGATCGCGGAACTGGGCTTCCTTCACCGCTTCCTCCAGGGTCAGTGGGCGCATGGCCACTCCGTTGCGCGAGCGCACAATGTGGGGCTCGGTGGCGCGCGGCGAAGCCGGGTAGTTGTGGGCCACCAGCGGCACCGCGGTTTCAGCTGAGGCGCCCACCGCAATGCGCAGCTCCTCCTGCTGTGCCTGCCCGTTCCACTTGTCTTTGGGCTGACGCTTCTTAGTCCGCCAGCGGGTTTTGTACTTCACCGCCTGTTGTTCGATTCGCTCCATGGCCGCGCCGATGGCGGCCAGCATGTCGGCCGCTTCCGCCAGGCCGACCAGGGAATGATTGCGCGGGTTGATGGTGATCTCCGCCTTGTGGCGATGCTTCTCCACCGTCAGAATCACCTTGGTTTTGAAATTGTCGCCGAGGATTTTTACGATTTTGGCTAACCCGGTTTCTACTTCTTTTCGGATGCGGGGAGTGATTTCGAACTGCCTGCCGGTGTATTCCACGTTCATCGACTACCCCTCCTGATCGGAATACCTACAGTTGCCGGGAAACAGCTACTGCAACTAGCTTTTCACTCTGCGCTGGTGGGTACTCGGGATGCGCATGTCCTCCCGGTATTTCGCGACCGTGCGGCGAGTGACCTGGATACCTTGCGACTGGAGGATGCGGGTGATCTGCTCGTCGGTCAACGGCCTGGCGGGATCTTCCTCTTCGATGAGCTTCTTGACCCGGCGTTTCAGGATGAGCAGCGACGTGGCGCCGCCCTCCGGGCCATTCACGCTCTCACTGAAGAAATAACGGAGCTCGAAAACGCCCTGCGGGGTGTGCGTGTACTTGTTGGCCACGGCGCGGCTGACGGTGGAGGGATGCACCCCGATTTCCTCCGCCACTTCCTTGATCATCATGGGCTTGAGTTGGTCTATGCCCCGTTCCAGGAAGTCGCGCTGGCGGCCGATGATGGCGTAACAGACTTTCATGATGGTCTGCTTGCGCTGCTCGATGTTCTTGATCAGTTGGATGGCGGACTTGTAGCGCTCCTTCACATAGTTGCGCACGTCCTTTTCCGCGGCGTCGCGCTGCAGCAGGCGGCGATACGCGGGATTCAACCGCAACTGCGGCACGTCGTCTTCGTTCATCAGGACGATCCACTCGTCCCCCTGCTTGACGAAAGCCACGTCGGGCTCGATCAGCCGCGGCTCGATCTTGTTGTAGCGCTGCCCGGGGCGCGGGTCGAGTGTCTTGATAAGTTCCACCGCTTGCATCACCGCTTCCAGCGGGCGACCGATAGCGCGGCCGAGTTCCTTGTACTGTTTGCCCTGCACCTCGCGCAGATGCTTGTCCACAATGGCCACCGCATCGGAAACCAGTTGCGTGGCGGCAGCTGATTCGCCGTTTTTGAGCTGCTTGTGGTCTTCCGCCTGATGCTGCAGCTGCACCAGCAGGCATTCGCGCAGGTCGCGGCTGGCCACCCCTACCGGATCCAGGTGCTGCACCAGTTCAATCGCTTCTTTGAGGGCCTCCGCGTCAAACAGCGCCGGACCCAGATTTTCCGGTTGCACAAGCACCACTGGCTCAGCCACCGCGGTCGCTATGGGGGCTTCGGATGCCTGAGGCGAGACAGCTGCAGACTCCTGGGGACCTTGCGCAGGAATCTCATGCGAAATCGGCTCACCAGGCGCCGCCGAAGCTGCCAGTTCAGGAACGCTTCCGTTCCCGCTGGCCCCGGCGCCGTTTCTCGTGGGCGAATTCGAGCCTGCCGCCGGCAGCCGTGCCGCTGATAGCAACTCCTCGTCAGTCGCGATCAGATAGCCGTCTTCATTCAGGTTCCCGATCACCAACTCGGCTGCCGCAGCCACCTCGGGGCGGACCGGCAGCGACCCCAACTGCCACATCAGGTGATCAGTCAGGGTGGAAGGCCGCGACAGGAAGTTCTCAAAGGAGGGCTTCTCTACCGACTCCATTTCCCCCTGGCTGCGGTACCCGGGATCGAGGTAGTCCTGGAAAAAGGAGCCAAAATCTATTTCGTCGAAGGGATCTTTCTTTTCCGCCTGCACGATAGGTTCGTCGGCGGCCGCCACCCGATCGCGGTCCTCCTCCTTGCTGGCTACCTCGTCCAGCAAGGGAACCGTCGAATCCATCTCCTCCAGGACCGGGTTTTCCACGATCTCAGCATTGATCATGTCCTTGAGCTCAAGCTTGTTGAGCGCAAGCACGCTGACCATCTGCACCAGGCCAGGCGTCAGGATCTGCTTCTGCGTGACCTTCAGGTTCAGTTTTGGCTGGAGTAACACCATAGCGGCCCAAAATCGGCTAAGCTCAGATTACACCCACCTGGGGTTCCAACCCAAGAGGTTGGCAACTAAAATGCATGACCTACGTAACCCTTGATTTTCAATATGATAAGAATTCCCAGCTCGGCGGTTTCCACTTTTCACAGTTTATGGGTTACTCAGATGTAACCCCGAGGCGGGTTTGCCTGCAGCCAAGTCCACCTACACCAGGGAGAAACTCTCCCCCAGATAAACCCGCCGCACCTCGGGGTCGCTGCCCAGTTGTTCCGGGGTGCCGGTGCGGAAGATGCGGCCTTCATTGATGATGTAGGCGCGGTCGGTAACGGAGAGGGTCTCGCGCACGTTGTGGTCGGTTACCAGGATGCCGATGCCGCTGGATTTGAGGTCGAAGATGATCTTCTGCAGGTCGAGCACGGCAATGGGGTCAATGCCGGAAAAGGGCTCGTCCAGCAGGATGAAGCTGGGGGAAATGCACAGGCTGCGGGCAATTTCCACGCGCCGGCGCTCGCCCCCGGAGAGGGCATAACCTTTGTTCTTGCGAATCACTCCCAGGCCCAGTTGCTCGATCAGGCGCTCGGTCTTTTCCCGGCGCTCGTGCCACGACATGGGCTGCGCTTCCAGCACCGCCAGAATATTTTCTTCCACCGTCAGCTTGCGGAACACCGAGGCTTCCTGGGGCAGGTAGCTGATCCCGTAATGCCGCGCCCGCAGGTACATGGGCACGCGCGTGATCTCTTCCCCGTCCATGAGCACGCGGCCTTCGTCGGGCGGAGCAAGGCCCACCACCATGTAGAAGGTTGTCGTCTTGCCGGCGCCGTTGGGGCCGAGCAGGCCGACCACTTCGCCTTGCTCGATGTTCAGGCTGACGCCGTTAACGACCCGCCGGCCGCGATATGACTTACAAACTTCCTGGGTGGAAAGCGTATGCATTACTTCGTCACTCTTGACTGAGCGATGGGAGGAGAAGGCGCGCTTTCGACCAGCACCCTATCATCGCGATTATAGAAAGTCAACGAATCGCCCTGCACGGTGCCGCGTTCGGCATCAAAAATGCTCGGCGATCCGCCGCTCAATACGTATTTCCCATCCGCGGCCGTGTACACCAGATGATCTCCCTGGCCGTGGCGCGCAGGTTGTGTCAGCACCACGTGACCGTCGGCCACCACGTGATCCAGTTGGCTGGCGCTCGGCTCATTCGTCGCCGCCTTCACTCTCGGCTTCTGCTGCTGGCGCGGCAGCAGGTAGACTGTGGCCTGGTCGGCGTTCAGCGTACCGTCCGTCATCTTTGCTGCCACTCCACCCACAAAGCGCGCCTGCCGAATCTGATCCAAGTACGTAAGCTGGTCAGACGCCACGTTAACCGGCGTAACCTTCCCCGTGGCATCAGTCTGCACAAAGAGCGTGGCCACGCGGTAATCGCTATCCGCTTGGGCATGCACCGTCCGGTTGTCGCGGTTAAAAGTGATGGTCGGAGCCTGCACAATGTTGCCGTCCTGCCACAAGCGCGCCGCGCCCACATAAACGGCAACACCGGTATTGCGATTGGCGGTCATGCTGGCGGAGGTGACGTGGATGGGATCGGAACCGGCCAGCATCGCTCCCGATGGATCGGGCTTCAGGTCGCTGTAGGTGGACTTTACATTTCCGTCTGCGAAGGCCTCGCCCGTACTGCGCACCATGCGAATGCGGTCCGCCGTGGTGGTCGTACCTCCATCTATCACCCGCGGTGACCCGGTGAGCAGCAGGTTGCCGTCGCCGGGGTTGTAGGCCGCGTTCTGCGCCCAGCCCTGGCGCTGGTCTTCGATGTAATGCACATTGCCGGTCTGCATCAGGTTGCTGACCTGTCCGTCCGGGGCAAAAGCCACATCCAGGGCCCGGCTGGTGCTGACCCGCTGCGACTGGCCGGGGGTTACCGAGACAATCTTTGCGTCCGGTGCGCCGTGCAGAGTCTTCATGCGGTTCTGCTCGGTAAAGGTAGCGTGAAAAGTACGAGCCGTCACCGTGGTGCGAACCGGTCCTGCCGGCCGGGTGCGGGGCGGACGCGACCCGGTCTGCTGGGGCGGATTATTGGCCGAAAGAATTACGATTTGCGCCTTGCCGGAAGTATCGGCATGATCGAGAACGCTTCCCGGCTTGAGGGTGAAATCCACCGCATCAGCATCCACTTCTGTCTGCTGCGGCTGGCCATTCGGCGAAGGCGCGCGGTGCTGCACCATCTGCACTGCGCCCACCGCGCGAATGTGGTCGAGCACATTCTTCGCTCCAAAGCGCAAATAGGCGCGGCGCGCTATTGCTTCCGCCGGCTGCTGGCCCGTTGCCTGCACATGCACTTCGCCCGAGAGCACGCCCGATTGCACCTGGTTGTGCGGGGCAATCTGGAAATCACCCTGCGCGGCCTGCAGGTGCGTGGGCGCATCGCCGATCGTGTCGGCACGCACATTGCCGAGCGCGAGCAGGCGGTAAGCGGTATTGTCGGGACGCAAAAAGATGGTGCCCTGGTCTGCCGACAAATGCTCATCGCTGCGCGTGACCTGCGGCTGAGTCATTACAATTTGCCGCGGAGCTTTGGTCATCACCGCATGCGCGGCTACGATGTGCATGGGGTCGTCGCCATTCGTGGTCAGGTCAAATTGCGAATTCAGCGTCAGGGAATTCTCTTTTGCAGTGTAGCTAGCGCCCACCGCCGAGCCGTTCGCCTGCGGCATGCTGAACCGCACCTGTGCGAGGGTGACGGCGTCGCCCGTCTTCTGATTGAAGGTCAGGTTGCTGGTGTCAACGTGTACGGGATTCTTCATCACCTCCGGCGGCGCCTGGTCCGGCTGGGACGGTCCCTGGGCGTTGCTTTGCAGGTCCATGTGGACCTCGCCGACGCCGATCACGTTGCCGGACTTGGGGTCGTATTCGAACTGCTTGCCGTAAATCTGGTCAAAGCGGTTGGACTGCTTGCCGTAAACCACGATAGTAACGTCGTGCAGGGTGGCCCTTCCGCCCGCCTTGAACTGCACCGCACGCGAGGCCCGCACCGTGAACAGCGTGCGCCCGCCCTCCGATTTCGAGAGCGCGAATCCCTGCGTTGTTTGCTGGATGGTTACGCCCAGCGGCTTAGGCAAAACGTGCACCACCTGGCCGGTTTGCCAGCGCGCGTACAGGTAAAAGGCGGCCACTATGGCCGCCAGAAAAATGGCGCTGCCGATGAACCAGTAGCGTAAGCGGGCAATGGAAACGGCCATGATTGCTGGGCTTTTGACCTGTTAGATGCCAGTGTAGCAGGGCCAGACGCCAGCATTCAGCAATCAGCGGTCAGCATTCAGCCCGTCAACCCTCGCTGCCGTGCTGAGTTTTTCGGAAGGGCGTGGCTTTAGCCGTGCCACCCCACCCCATCCCTGATCTGTCATCCTGAGCCGCGCGACTGAGCGAACGCGTGGGAGCGC
>DATJFA010000315.1:0-4001 GCA_035496015.1 Terriglobales bacterium
AGATCGGCGACTCCGGTGAAATTTCCGCTGGCGAACGCCTGCTGTGTCTCGGGCGCGCCGGCCAGCAGCACCGCCTCCTGGTGAGCGTTCTCTTCCGCGTAAGCGGAGAGCAGGCGCGTCATTGCTTCCGTGTCTTCGCGCACCTCCTCCACCGGGCGCGAGAACCATTTGTCAATGGAGTGGTTCATCAGCCCGTAAGCAAAAAGGAAAAGAAACAGCACCGGGGTGAAGGAAAGCAGCAGCGCTCCTCCCACCATTTTGGTGCGGAACTTGGAGCCCAGCACCCCGCCGCGGCGTTCCGCGAAAAGTTTCAGCAAGGTGCGCAGCAGAACGAAGGTAAGCACTACGAACAGCAGGAATACCAGCGCCGAAAGCGCGGCAAAAACCAGGGGCTGCTCGCTTACATTTGGCTGAAAGATGGGCCAGTTGAATGAGGCTTGGGAAAGCAGGATGGTAAAAAGCACAAGGATGCCGCCGGCGAGCAGGATGATCGCCGTCCTGCGCCGCGAGGGTTCGTCGCGTTGGGGCACCTGGGGGGACACTTCGCGCCACGCTAACCAAGCCAGAGTTGCTCAGCCGTGCCCCTCATTATAGCTATCTGACGAACTTTTTCGGGGCATTGGTGTCAGACCTTGCGGGTAAGGTTTCCGCTGGTGGGCAGAGATGGCGCAAGCAACTTCCGCGGGAAGCAAGACCAAGACTTACTGGGGATTTTTGGGCAACTCCCCGTCCAGCAGGCTGCCCAGTTGCGCCGCCGGGCAGCGAACGCCCACGTAAAAATGCCCGAACAACGCGTACACCGCGCTGACCTCATCGAAGCGCATTTCGTAAATCAGCTTTTTGAAAACCAGCGGATCGTCGGCAAACAGGTCTACGCCCCACTCCCAATCGTCGAAGCCGATGGAGCCGGTGATAATCTGCTTCACCTCGCCGGCGTAGCGCCGTCCCACCATTCCGTGTTCGCGCATTTGCCGCTGCCGCTCTTCAATGGGCAGCGTGTACCAGTTTTTGTCCTCGCCCCGCCGCCGGTCCATGGGATAGAAGCAGATGTAGCGGTTGGGCGGCATCTCGGGATAAAGCCGCGGGCGCATGGCCGCGCGCTGCCGTTCCATCTCCTGCTCGACTTCGGTGTTCCACTCGGGCGAATGAGGCTGCAGCCCACGCTCCACCAATTGCTGGTAGAGCTTTACCGAGGAATCGTAAAGTCCCAGTTCAACCACCGACAGATATGAAGTGGTAGCTTCCAGGTAGTCGTTCAGCCCGGCACGCGCCAGCTGCAGTTCCACCTGATTGAGCTCATCGAAAGACGCTCGGAAGTGCACCAGCATCAGGTCGCCCTTATGGCCCAGCAGAGAATAGACCGCACTCTGCCGCTTTTCCATTTCCTGAAGCACAGGTTGAGCTTCGTTGAGGATGCGATTACGCTCGCCGGGATTGAGCCGCCGCCACTCCGGCCAGCGGAAGCGCATCATCTGGTGCAGGACGCTGGAACCCTCCAGGGTCAGCGGCACAGGCGGCATCTCGGCGGTTTGGGGACGGACCTTGGTGGGTGCGGACATGGGGCTATTCTATTCCAGCCGGCAAAAACCTATTCACCGCCGAGGCCGCCGAGTTCGCCGAGGATAATGATTCTTGTGCAGATAGTGGATAGAGCGCCTATGCTGCGCTCGGGAAGAGTTGTTGGCCCATGATTTCTCGGCGCTCTCGGCGTGCTCGGCGGTAAAACTTAATGCGGATGTGGTCCGGTGTACTTGGCGCAACAGGGCGGCTCTATGGGCCGAAATTCCATAACTTCCACCCGCGTGAGGTCGGGATCGTAAAGGTTAAGCTGCCATTTCCCGTCGCGGCCAACCTGCGCTGGATCGGGGATGGGCCAGCCGCTCTGTTCCGCCGTCTTCACGGCAGGCTTGATGTCCACCACACCCAGCGCCAGGTGCCGCATCACCCCGGCCTCGTGTGGCGAAGGATTCTCCGCCACGTTCAGCATGTATTCCAGCCAGTCGCTGCCGTTGGGAACCTGCATGTCCACCCAGTCGGTTTCGCCTTTCTTCATGCCGCCGTGCCAGTACACATGGAAACCCAGCATGTGCTTGTAAAAGCGATCTTCGGCGGCACGGTCGCGCACAATAAAGCCGGCGTGAATCATGTGCGTGGAAATGGGATGTCCCGAAGCGCTGCCGCCCGCCTCAGTTCCAAACTGCTCGAAACAAATCTGGTGGCCTTCCGGGTCGCGCACGTCAAAGCTGCGGGTTCCCCCAGCGGATGCGGTTAGCTGTCCCGGCACCTTCACTCCTTGCGCGCCCAGGTAGCGGCGCAGCGCTTCCGCGTCCTTGGTTTCGAATCCAACTTCCACCAGGCGATCTGCGGGCGCATCGGCCCCCGCTGCTGCCAGCTCCACGTATTGGTGGTTGTTGATGCGGAAGCGCGTGCGTTGCTGACTTCCCGCCGGTTCTTCCTCCAGCCCGAGCACGCGGCCATAAAACTGGCGCGATTTGGACAAGTCCGCGGAGCGCAGGGTTACGTGCGAGATGCCAACGATGGCAGGGCGACGCGCTCCCTGGGCCATCATTGAGGCTGCCATCGTCAGCATCAGTATGCCTGCCAGTTTCATGCTCTTCATATGCGATCCTTTAAGCGATACACGAATTTCAGTCCCGACCAAGTCTCATCCACGGCGCACACCTTCACGTCCACCAGCCCGAGTCCCAGGCCAATCTCGCGTATAAAGTTCTCATTGAGGTCGGTTGCTTTTCCCGAGGTCTTCTTGGGCCAGGAGATCCAGAGGGAGCCATTAGCGGCAAGGCACCCTTTTGTTTCCTTAAAGCGACGCTTTAAGTCTGCCTGGGTAGTGGCGAACAACTGGATAAAATCGAGCTTCTCCCCGAGTTGCTCTGCGCAATTCACTCTGTCCGGCAATGGGCCCAGTATCTTGCGATATCCTGGAGGACCGCTAAGCAGCGCGATGCGTTGCCCCGGCTTGATGCCGAGCTTTTTGACCAGCGGCGTGCCCGAATACCCCGCCATAACGGGGTATTGTACTCAAGACCCCCGCTGTGCCAGCGGCCTGTCTTGAGCCCCACTCCGAAACCCGTTACTCTACCCACTTATGAATCGCCGCGACCTGCTGCGTTTTTTCGGATCGGGCGCCATGGGTGTGGGCTTGAGCAGTCTGTCAGCGGGCAAACCCCCCGCCCGCAAGCGACTCCTGATGTTTACGAAGTCCTCCGGGTTCGAACACGACATGGTGAAGCGCAGCGGCGACCAGCTAAGCCCGGCCGAGCAGATCGTCACCGAGCTGGGGCAGAAACGCGGCATCGAGGTCAACGCCACCAAGGACGGCGGCGTTTTCTCCCAGCCCACTCTGTCGCAATACGACGCGTTTTTCTTCTATACGACCGGCGACCTGACCACTGCCGGCCAGGACAAGAATCCGCCTATGACGCCGGAAGGCAAGCAGGCATTTCTCGAACTCATTCGCCAAGGCAAGGGCTTCATCGGCACCCATTCCGCCACCGACACGTTTGAGCCGGCCTCCGCCCACACTGACCCGAAGCCGCCAGCATCTCTCGATCCATACGTTGAGATGATTGGCGCCGAATTTGTCGGCCACGGCCAGCAGCAAAAAGCGCGCGCCCGCGTCGCCGACCCGCGCTTTCCCGGCATGCAGGCCCTGGGGCAGGGAATTGAATGGACCGAGGAATGGTACGCCCTGCGGGCTTTCCCGGCGGACTTGCACGTCCTGCTGGTAATGGAGACCGAAGGCATGCAGGGCAATTTCTACCAGCGCCCCCCGTATCCCAACACCTGGACGCGCATGTATGGGCATGGGCGCGTCTTCTACACCGCGATTGGCCACCGCGAGGATGTCTGGACCAATCCCGTCTACCAGGGCCTGCTTACAGGAGCGATGGCTTGGGTGGTGCGCGACGTGAACGCGCATGTCCCGCCGGATTTGCCGCGCGTGACGCCGCAGGCGAATGACATTCCGGCAGCGGCATTTG
>DATJFA010000316.1:0-3523 GCA_035496015.1 Terriglobales bacterium
GTTCCTGGTGGGCGGTACGCAGAACTTCCTGGACGTATGCGTCTCCGCCAGTCAAGCGTACAGTGGCGTTCTGACCGACAGCCATACTGAATCCCTCTCTCCAGACCTCAACTCTGCCTCTACCACGATCTTGCGATTAGATACGCAGGGGGGCGGGAATCGGTTCGGAATTTTTCAACAGGACCTCACCCCCGCCTGCAACGTTAGACTCCCGTGCAGGAAAAAGGTCACTGCAGGAATGTTGCGTTTAGTAACCATTTGGTGGACGGGGCGGTGCGCAGGGCGCAGTTCCGTGGTCACTCCATAAACCCCATGCCTGGCCAGCGCGGAGAGGTGGCTTGGGGTGCCGCTATTTCTCGTGCAGCCCGCCACTCTGGCATAGCCGAAGGCGTAATGCACAAAACGCGGCTTCAACATTCCACTGTTGTTTTGTTAAGCGCCGATCCAAGGTTTGCGCGGACGACGAGCTGGTTGCAAAATAGCCCAAGTAATTATTTGCTTGCATCATGCAAGTATATTCACCTACCATTGACTCATGCAGGACTTGCAGCAATGGTCGCAAGAACTCGAACGCCTCTCCCGTTTGCTGGGCCGCGTGGGGCCGGATGAAGTGTGTTGTGAAGGTTTGACTACCCGCCAATGCGGCATTCTGCGCGCCTTGACCGCCGGCGAAGGGGCGCGCATTTCCGATCTGGCCGCGTCTGCCGGCATCTCGCCCAGCGCCATGACCCGCGTGCTGGAGAAGTTGGAGGCCAGGCAACTGGTCAAACGCGTGCGCGGCGCCGCCCGCGACGGCCGCGCGGCCAGCGTAGCCATCACTCAGCACGGCCGGCACGTGCGCGGCAAGATTGATCAGCTCATGTTGGAGCGCACCCGCACTATCCTTTCCGCCTTCCCTGCGGGTTTGCAGCCGCAACTGCTGGCTGCCATCCGCCTGCTGAACCAGGCGCTGGCGCCGGATGGCTGCTGCCAGATCCAGGGCGAAGGAGCGGAGATGACATTTACCTGCAGCTTGGAGCGGCGCTCAGCCCGCCCTCCGGAAAAGAGGAAAAACCATGGCCAGCACTGATTCCACCATCACCGAAAGCGTGCGCCGCCACTACTCCGATATTGCGGAAGGAAAGAGACCGGGATGCGGCAGCAGTAACGCGACTGATGTCGCGCGCATCATCGGCTATTCGCCGGAAGAGCTGAAAATTGCCGGCCAAGCCAATCTTGGCCTGGGATGCGGCAATCCCCTCGCCCTCGCCGCCATTGAGCCAGGCATGACTGTGCTCGACCTGGGCAGCGGGGCCGGCTTCGACGCCTTCCTGGCCTGGCGCAAGGTCGGCCCGCAGGGGCGCGTCATTGGCGTGGATATGACCGACGAAATGCTGCAACTGGCGCGTAAGAATGCCGCCGACTTGGGCGCCGACAACGTCGAATTCCGCAAGGGCGCGATTGAAAATCTGCCCGTGGATGACAATTCCGTGGACCTGGTGATCAGCAACTGCGTCATCAATCTGAGCACCAGCAAGCCCGCTGTGTTTCGCGAGATGTACCGGGTGCTTAAGCCGGGAGGCGGATTTGCCATCAGCGATCTGGTGCTCCTGCGACCCTTGCCGGAAGAAGTGGCGCGCGATGTGGAGGCATACGTGGGCTGCATCGCGGGCGCGAGCCTGCTTACCGATTACGTCCGCATGGCGCTGGAAGCCGGTTTCGATGACCTGCAGATTCCGCAGATCACAGCCTCCAAAAAGCTGGGTGAGGCCTATGGATTGGACTTGTCCCAGCCGGTGAGCAGTTGCTGCGGGCCCATGCCGCTGGCCGAGGCTGCCCGGGCCGTGGTCTCCGCCAAGCTTCACGGGCGGAAAACCAATTGACGATTGATGATTGAAGATTGACGAATGAAAGTCGTTCGACTGGCGCGCCGGTAGTGGTTGGCCTTACTGGCCGCTTTGTGTGACGGTATTCAATCGTCAATCGTAAATCTTCAATCGTCAATTATCTCGGTCTCGCGCCGGCCAGCAGGAACTTGCCATCTTCGCTCTTGGCGGCAAGCTCAATGACAAACCCGCCATTCTCGATGAGCGGATAAAAAGCTTCCTCGTCGTACTTGATAGAGCTGCTCATCAGAATTTTCTCACCCGCCCTTAGCTGCAGAGATGCGCCCGCAACGCGCACTTCCAGGTCACGCGCGGCGATGAAGTACTTCGCGACCTCATGGATACCGCCGCTGCCTCGGCGCAGTTCGAAGCGCAGTTCGCCATCAAGCTCCGTCAGCCCCATGCCGGCCAGAGGTGAAAACGCAAAGCGGCGATTAGTGGGATTGTCGTAGCCCGCGAGCGTGGTAGCCTCGTCGAAGATCTCGCCATCGAACAGCGCCCGATCGCCCGGGCCCATGATTTCACGCAGGCGCGCGGGAAAATGCAGCGGCCCGAATGCCCCCAGTGTATTGCCCAGCACCGCATAAATAGTGGCCACGCCGTTGCGGCTGAGCGCCCCCAGGTGCCCATCGTCGGCTACATCAAATTTCACACCCCGTCGCACGCTGCTGGTGGAGTCCGCCCCCACCAGGGCCAGTTCCAACAAGGCCTGGCTGAAATCCGCAGCCACATATTCCAGTTGCCGGCCGGCTTCCGCGTAGGCGCGCAGCAGAATGCGGTCCTTGCTGCCTTCACCGCATCCCAGGCTGCACAGCACCTTCGCCTCCGGCCACATCCGGAAGACGTTTGCCGCGCTTGCCCCCAGTACCTGCAGAGCCCGGTTGGAATTGCGATACTCCGCTGACCGCGTCAGTTCCACCCACGCCTGCACGGAGGGCGGCAGCCAGTAGAAGAATTTTTCATCCAGAAAGCGGTGGGCCAGCGCCTGCTGCAACTGGGCTGCAATCTGGTCTTCGCGCAACAGCACGTCAATTGCCAGTTTCCCCTGACTGTCCATATAGTTGCAGATGCCTCCTGCCCATCCCCGGTGCAAAAAAAGTGCGCCATTTTCTGCCACTCTTGCCTGTTTTCTGCATCTATGGGAGACGAGCCGCAATGCGCTCACAGGAGGATGTGATGAAGATTGTCGAAACCAGCGAGATCGCCCCCACCTGTCATTCCAACTTTAAACTCGTGGAGACGGCTGAAGTCAGCCCCACATGCCATGCTGATTTCAAGCTGGTAGAAACGGCTGAAGTCGCTCCCACCTGCCACTAGAACCTGTACTGAGGCGCCTGCGGCGGGCGGCTGATTCCAGCGTTAACACCCGCCGGCGGCCGCAGGCTTTTTCTTCTATGCCCGCGATGGTTGAAGGCCGGCTCTCCATCGGCGCATTCTACAATCCCCACCTGGCCGAGCCGCTGTTGCGGGCCGCCGGCGTGGTGGACCACTTGTCCATGGCCGACCCTCCCGCCGCGGACGATGCGGCATTCCCTTGCATTCGTGACCGCTTCCCCCTGCTGCTGCACGACTACCTTGGCCAGCTTTCTGACCCGCTTAGCGAGCACGCTCTGGCCCGCGCTCGCCATCTCCAGGAAACGTATCGCGGCCCGTGGGTG
>DATJFA010000317.1:0-3787 GCA_035496015.1 Terriglobales bacterium
CGGGATGTCGCAATTAATGTTGCGGTCGTAAAGATTGTACGGTCTTCCCAGCAATACGAGGGCGGGCTCGCCGGTCTGCTCCAGGCGGGCGAGGGCGTCCTCACCAGCCTTTAGCAGGATGTCACGAAAACGTTCTTGCGCCGCATAGGCGGCTTTCACGGCGCGCTTGTTGACGCCGCTAGGGATGCCAAAATGGCGCGCGAATTGTTCCAGAGCTTTGCGCACGTGTTCTGGTCCGAGGCGAAAGTGCACCGTTGGCGCCAGCAGCCTGCCGGCGCCGTCTTCCAATTTGGGCGCGGCGCGCAGGACAAACGGCAGCGTCTGATTCCAGGGACAAAGGTGCGATTTCACGCTATGGTCAGGTGTTTCATAATCGAGCGTGTTCGGAACCAGAACGTAATCCACGCCGCGCTGCAGCAGATCCTGCACATGACCGTGGGCCACGATCACCGGAAAGCAGGGCTGCGCAATCGCCAGCTCGTCGCCGGCGGTCGCGATCTTTCCATCCGTAGCCCGCGAGGTCGCCACCTCAAATCCCAACCCCTGCAGGTAAGCCGCCCAGAAGGGAGCGCGATCGTAGAAGAACATGGCGCGCGGAATGCCCACGCGGAGAGGCGCGTGACCGTTTGCCTTTGCTGGCTTTGGTGCGACCACCTGCTCCAGCAGCTTATCGCGAAATTCGAGAAGATCCTCAATCACTGGCTTGCGGTCGCCGCGGGGACGCTTGCGGAATTTGTCGGAGCATTTATCGCCCCAGTAGCTGCGCTGGCCAGCGACCACAAATTCCTTCATGTCGCAGTAATTCGAGCACGCCTTGCAGACGAAATCGCGGGTGGAAAAATTCACCTGGCTCAGGTCGTAGCCGCGGAACCGGCTGCGCTCCTCGCGGCGCTGCATGCGCTGGCGCGCGATCAATGCCATGCCGATAGCGCCAATCACACCGTTGTGTGGCGGCACGATTATGGTCTTGCCCAGAATCTGCGAAAAGGCGGCGGCCACCGCGTCGTTGTAGGCGGTGCCGCCCTGGAAAAAAATGACGTCGCCAATCTTGCGCCCGCGCACCACCCGGTTCAGATAGTTCAGCGCCACGGAATAGGCCAGGCCGGCGCAAAGGTCGGCCACCTGCGCTCCCTTGCGCAGCAGGCCGTTGACGTCGCGCTCCATGAAAACGGTGCAGCGCTCGCCCAGCCGCGCTGGATTTTGTGAGGAGAGCGCCAACCGGGCGAACTCACCTTTGATGGATATTCCGAGGCGCTCCGCCTGCTCTTCCAGGAATGAGCCGGTGCCCGCGGCGCAGGCTTCGTTCATGGTGAAGTCCACCACCACGCCGCGCTCGATGCGAATGAACTTGGAATCCTGCCCGCCGATTTCAAATATGGTGTCCACCGGCGGCATGCCCATTTCCCGGCACACGTGCATGGCCCCGGTTTTATGGGCGGTGATCTCGTCGGTCACGATATCGGCGCCCACCAGTTCGCCAATCAGTTCGCGGCCGGAGCCAGTGGTGCCCACGCCGCCAATCATGAGCCGCCTGCCAAGTTCTTCTTGAATTTCCGCCAGCCCGCGGGTGACCACTTCAATCGGGCGGCCTTCGGTGGCCAGATAAATTTCCTTCAGCAGATTTCGCTGTCCATCAAGCACCACCAGGTTGGTGCTGACCGAGCCGATGTCAATGCCCAGGTAGGCTTCAACGGGGTGCGCATTCGTGAATGGCGGCGGGGAAGCCGCGCGGTCGCGCAACAGTTCTACATTAGCCAGCGAGAGCGGCTCGGTGCAAGGGAAGTTCTGGCGGGCCACAGCTACCTCGCGCAGGCGCTCAATTCCGGCAAAGCGTCTTTGAGTGGGTGTTTCCGCCTCAAACAGGGCCGCGCCCAGAGCCCCCAGCCAGGAGTACAACTCGGGCACGATGAATTCGTGCTGCTGCAGCTTGAACGCCTCGCGCAAGGCATTGCGCACGCCTTGGTTCAGCGCCACTCCGCCGATGAACAGCACCGGCGGTGCTACTTCACGCCCCTTTACGATGCTGGACTTGAAGTTGCGCGCTACCGCGTCGCACAGCCCGCGCAGGATCTGCTCGGTGCTATAGCCCTTCTGCTGGGCATGGATCATGTCAGTCTTGGCGAAAACGGAACAGCGCCCGGCAACCCGCGCCGCGCAACTGGCGCTGCAGGCCGCGGGGCCCACGTCTTCCACCGCATAGCGCAGGCGCGAGGCCTGCTGCTCGATGAAGCCGCCCGTGCCGGCGGCGCAGTCGCCGCTGGCGGAGTAATCGGAAATTCCCAGGTAGCTGGAGTGGTCGTCGGGGTCGAGCCGGATATATTTGCAGGTTTCCCCGCCCATTTCGAACACGGTGCGAACTTCGGGGTAGAGCGCCCGTACCCCCTTGGCTACGGCGCGAAACTCGTTTTCGAACTCGGCGCTCAATGCTTCCGTAATCAGCCGCCCGCCTAGGCCGGTCACACGAACGCCGCCAACGCTGTCTGCTGGCACGTAATCCAGAAATTCCTGCAGCAGTTCCAGCGCGCCCTGCAACGGGTTGCCGTGTACGGGACGAATCCGGGAGAGCGCAAGGCGAAGGCCAGCGACTGGGCTGCTGGTCGGCGCAAAGAAGGATTCACTGGCGAGGCGCGAGAGAGCCTCGGCGGCACTTCCGTCGCCCACCGCGGCCAGCTTCAGGCTCACCGCTCCGACATCGAGACCGAGCGTGATCATGCAGGCAGCCGGGCACACTTACGCCCGGCTTCGCTGGCAGTATCTGCCGCCGCGTTAACAACTGGCTGTGATGGTTGTCACCAGAGCTTGTGGCAAGGCTCAGGCGAGTTCGCCGGCGCAGGTGTCCGGCTCATTGTCCTTAGGAGCGCTGCCCTGGCGCACCTGCAGCACCACCACAACGAACAGAAGTCCGCCAATGAGCTGCGCCACGATGGCCGCGTGCAGCGCGGAAATGAGATTGGAATGGTCGGCAATATCCCCAATCACCACCGGCGCCAGCGCCATGGAGAACAGGTTGACGAAAAGGTAGTACAAGCCCAGGGCGGTGGCATGCCCTTTTTCGGGGATCAGATCATGGATCGTGGCCGTCACCGGACCGTGGTACCAGCTCAGGAAAAAGGCTCCCAGTCCGAACAGGACAACGAAATGCGCCCGCTGAGCGGTATGCAGCGCGCCATAGATGAGGGGCGCGGCCAGCAGGAATCCTACCGGAATGGTGCAGGCGCGGCCCCAGGAGGCGCGGCGGGCCAGCCAGTCGGAAAGCGTGGCTCCCACCGCCACCCCGAGGCCCCCGCACACAATAACGGTTACACCCAGCACAATTCCTGCCTGGCCGGCGCTGAATCCTTTATATTCCTCCACCAGTTCCGGTCCCCACACCACGTAGGCATAACCGGCGAAGCTGCTGAACCATCCCGCGAGCAGCATGGTCACATAGGCGGGAACCCGCGCGAGCCCGCGCAGAGGGAAGCGCTGCTCGCTATGTTGATGAACCCCTTCTGGCAAACGCAGAGCCGCGAACTCCAGCAGCACACCCGGCGCACCCACCAGGAAGAAGGCGATTCGCCAGCCGAAATACTGCGCCATGATCCCGCCCAGAGCTATGCCGATGGCTCCGCCGGCAAACATGCCAATATCGAAAACGCCCTGCACCCGGGCGCGCATCTCGCGGGGAAAATTGGCCGTGACCATGGCGGCTCCGGCGGGTGCGTAGGCGGCCTCGCCCACTCCCACCAGCGACCGGGCCAGCAGCAGGGAGCGGAAGGAAGTCGCCAGTCCGCTCAGGAACGTGGCC
>DATJFA010000318.1:0-7696 GCA_035496015.1 Terriglobales bacterium
GATGGGCGGTGGCCAGGCTGAAAATGGGAATGTCGAGAGCGAACAGGCGAAGGTAACCGGCCATCGCCGGCTCGCCCAGCAGCCGGCCCAGTTCGCCGCTACCCAGCCACAGCAGCACGGCCGCCAGCACGCCCGCAAGGAAATAGAAGCGGACCAGCGTGCCCCCCCACGGCCGCCAGTCTTCCGCATCCCCGATCAGCTTAATCGCAGCCCGCGAGAAGGCGGAGGTAACGAAGAACTCGATCCACAGCACCACGACGGAAGCCAGGGTGAACAGGCCGTATTTGGAGGGCCCCAGGTGACGAGTCAGGAATGCCGCCGTGATCAGGCCGGTGGGCAGGATCAGGCCTTCGGCAATGAGGATGCGAAGGCTGCCGTCCACCATCTGACGGCGCACCCCGGGCCCTCGGCTGGAAGATGTCGCTACCGCATCCGAAGGGTCAATACTGGCACTCATCAGTCCTCGGTTCCAGCTGAGCTGGCCTCAGGCAATCTGGCTGTTGACGCGCGGCGGTTCCGCATAGGGAGGCCGGCGGTATTCAGGGCTATCCGCGCTTATGCGATCCTCGTCCGGGTTCTTCTCTTCGTGGTATTCCGGCTCGGTATTCACCGCCCAAAGGTCGTAGTCCGCGCCCATGATGTTCCGCGCCGCGTACATCGCCGTCATCATGGAGTGGTCCTGGTTGTTGTACTTATGCATGCCGTTGCGGCCGACCAGCTGCAAGTTGTGCAGGTTGGCATCCAGGTAGCGCCGGATAATGTCGACCTTCTCCAGCCAGCCGGTGTCGTACATGGGATAGGCTTTGGGCATGCGCACGACGGTTCCGTCCACGATTTCTTCCGGACTCACAAGCCCCAATTGCACGATCTCCCGCGTCGCCAGTTTGGTGAGTTCCTCATCCGGCATATTCCACATCTCGTCATTCTTGAAGACAAAGTACTCCATGGCCAAGCTGGTCTTTTCTGCGTCCGGCACCATGAACGGCGACCAGTTCTTCAGGTTTTGAATACGGCCTACTTTTACCGACGGATCATGCACGTAGATCCAGTTATCCGGGATCACCTGCTTGCGATTGACGATGAGAACCACGGTAAGAAAGTCCCGGTAGCGCAGGGACTCAGCGGCACGAACCACCTCCGCCGGCGCTGCCGGCTGCAGGGCGCGAACCAGGCTGCGAATGGGCATGGAGCTGATGAAATCAGTGCCCAGGAAGTGCTCTTCTCCCTTAGGCCCGCTGGTCACCACTTTTTCGATACGCCCGTTATGGTGAACCATGCGCATCACGCGCCGTTCCAGCAAAACCGGCTGTCCCAGTTGTTGCAGCCGCTCAGCCAGCATCTCCCACATCTGCCCCGGCCCACGCTCTGGGTAATAAAAGCTGGAGATTAGGCTCTTCACATCCTGCTCACGACCATTGCTGAATGCATGCCGGATGGCAGACACCAGCGACAAGCCCTTGATACGTTGAGCGGCCCAGGTGGCGTCAATTTCGTTGCAGGGGACGCCCCAGACTTTTTCGGTGTAGGTCTTGAAAAAAGCTCTGTACAAGCGGGAACCGAAGCGGTTGCAAACCCATTGCTCCAAGGTTTCCTCGCGGCGGGAAGGAAACAGCCGCGCGCTGAGGTAGCTGCCCAAAATCCGCAGGCTCTCCCATAAACCCATTCCGAATAGAACATTGAACGGCTTTAATGGATAGAAGAAAAACCGGTTGCGGTAGAAGATGCGGGAAAGCCTCTGACGTTCCAGCAGTCTATGGCCCAAAACTTCCCGCCAAATCTGGTTGACTTCGTCCCACTTGCTGAAGAAGCGGTGACCGCCAATGTCGAACAAATATCCTTTGTAATTAACGGTGCGCGCGATGCCGCCGACAATGTTGTCGCCTTCCAATACGACCGCCGGCTTGCCGTGCTTGGCCAGTTCATAAGCGGCAGTCAGTCCAGCGGGACCGCCGCCTATGATTACAACCCTATCTGACGAATCCGGTATCAAAGTTCCCCCAAAGAGTTCTCTATTTTTTGGCGTTACCGCCGGCAACGACAATCGCCAGCGTCCTGCTGCTGCCAACTTCAGGACGATCAGTCCACGTCGGCGCCGGTTACGGCTGCGGCTGAGCGCTTTGGCTTGCCGTCCGCCTGCAGCCGGGGTATCACTGCGGGTGCTAGGGAGGGAGTGCGAAGAGCTGCACCTAGGTGGGCCATATAGCAATAGGCCCACGTCAATCCGCTGTAGATGTAATAAAACCAGTGAGTCAGTACCGCAGCCACTGCGAAGGCCAACCCGCGTTGCTTCCAGAAGAAGCGGTATACACGGTAGTTCAATGCCAGCAGCAGCAGGGCCAGAACGAGCACCGAGGATCCCAACATCACTAATCCTCGCGCACTATGCCCTGATCGCAGGAGCAGCAAAATAAGGGGAAGCAGCAACAACGTGCCGGCCACGCTGAACCGCGCAGAATAGGTGAGGTTCAGGTCGCGCGGCATTTCCCCCAGTTCGAGGATGAGCTGGGACCAGGGCACGGCTCGATCGCAAACATCAGACTTGATCATGCCCAGCAGGGTCCATTGCTTCAGGTGTTTGACCTGCACTCTTTTGTCGAGCAAAATCTTGTGCCCATCCCGGACCATGCGCAAGCCAAGCTCAATGTCTTCGATAGCAGGGCGAGCATAGCGTTCCGCCTGAAATCCGCCGGCCTTCTCGAACACATCCCTGCGTATGGCGCCGCACCCGGCCCAAAAGGTGGCGGCATTCTCGCTGGATGTCTGGTGGATGTAGTGATGGAAGAGATTCTTATAATGGGAGAAAAATCCGGGCGCGGATGGCTCCTGGTCATAGGAGCCAAAAACAGCCTGCAATTGCGGATCGCGCTCGAAGTCCTCGGCAAGGATGGCAAGCGCGCCCGGAGGCACCTGCACATCCGCATCCACGAATACCAGAATGCTGCCCCGCGCTGCCTTCGCGCCCAGGTTCCTGGCCCCGGCTGGGCCTAGCCGCGCGGGTGTGCGCAGGTAGCGTGCGCCATGGGAGTGGATGACGTCGGCCGAGCCGTCGCTCGAGCAGTCGTCCACGACCAGCAGCTCAAAATCATGATAGGAGGAGGCTTGCAAGGCCTGCAGGCAGCTGGCAAGTTGCCGACCCCCGTTGTGTACCGGCACCACTATGCTTAACATGGATAAGGCGCGCCCCGATTACCCCACACCTGCGGCAAGCGGTGGAGTGAGCAAACCGGGTTCCATCCGCAAATAGTTCCAGCAAAGGCGCTTATGGCACGGTCCCGCGCTTCGAATAGTGCAGTGAAATGGCACGCACAGGAAATTCTTTACCCTGCCACCCCGCTTAAGCCCCGCGGTTTGAGAGTTTCAGCTAAGTACCGGATCTTCGGGACCGGGGCGCGGTCCAGAACGGAACCGCTGCTTTATGTATCACATAGCCGGCAGGAGCTTCAGCGGGCCGGTTGAATTCCCAAGAGGCGCAGGGGAACCACAATGTCATGGTTCAAAGTCATCATCGGCAGACGCAACTCTGTTTGTGTGGGACCTGAGGCGGCTTGATTCTCGTAAAGCAGCAAGTAATGAACACTGCCGTTTCCCACAATGGGAAACTTCGATATGACTTTGAACTGAGAAGTTTGCAGAAGTTGACGCAACACCTCTTCCGAGGGGTGGTGCTGCTTGGTTTCATTAGCGATCAGAACGTGCTTGATGCCATAAGCCGCGAGCATACCTTGCAATTGGGATTGGTTGCTTACAAGCTCGGTGCTCCCAAACATGGACATGATGCGGGTCGCATACAGTCCCTTTCTGAATAGGACAAAGCGGCGTTGCTGGTCCTGCCGCCGCAGGTAAAAACTCACGTTGGTGCTGTCAACATCATCTCCATCAAATAGCAGAACTTCCCGGCCTGGAATTCCCTGAACGACGCCGCGCACCGCATCGCCATATCCGTAGACGGAGGGATAGTCAGCGTGCCAGTCCGCGGGCAAGTATGTGAACAGCAGGATCACAGAGGCTGCGCAAACCACAAAACGAAGGCGACGGTCCCGAAAGTCAATGACGAACGGCCAGCATGCAAAGTAGACGATCGGCGGCAGCGCGTACATGAAATAACGAGGCTCGCGAGCGTTCAAAAAGGAAAATGTCAGAACGCAAGCTAAAATCCAGCTCAGCATCACCGCGGCGTCGCGCCGTCGCCCCCACCAGCAACTCAAGGCAATTCCACATAAGCTCAGACCCAGCACAGGCCAACCGATTTCCCGCGGCACTGCCCGGAGGTAGAACAACAAGCCGGAAAGCCGCCAGGCATGCTTGGTTACGACATGATCGGCAATGCTGGAGAGGTGAACCTTCACCGCCAGCACATAGAATGGGATCAGCAGCAGCACGGATGCCGCCAAAATCATGAGTCTGCGCCGGGTAAAAAGGGAACGCCACTTGCCCTCGGCAATCGCGGAAAGCAAGCAAAACGGCGCCAGAAATATGCTGTGCTGTTTGGTAAGCACCGCCAGCGAGGCCGTGATTGCGAACCAGGCGAGCGCGCGTGAGCGCTGCGTGCGAAGGAACTGCACCCACCAGTAAACCGCCACTATGCACAGGGCCAGCGACGGTATCTCCAGCATGACCGCCTGCTCGTAAACCACAATAGAGGGGAGCAGGGCCAACGCCAGGGCGGCAAAGGCCGCTGCCTGCGGACCAAGCAACTGGCGGACCAGGAGAAACCAGAATGTAAGTCCAAGCAGAGCGAAAACCAGAACCGTTATGCGCGCAGCGAGAACCGTTGGTCCGAAGACTCGAAATGCCAGCCCTTCTACAAATGGAAAAAACGGCGGCCAGTGAATGAGTCCCAGAGTGGAGTAGCGCGCGTAAAACTCGTACGTGTACTGCACGGGGTGCGACACAGGAAAGTCAGTAAGCAGGTCGGCAAAGTAAACGCCGGTCATCACATGAGTGCCTTCGTCATGCATGCCGAAGTCACCCGACATGTGTATGCCGTGCAGCGTGATGGTGCCTGCGGCCAGGAGCACAATAAGCAGCAGCCATACGCTACGCCTGGTGTCTCGCTGGGCGGCAAAAGCCTGAGTTGTTGTCGGTATTGTGCGCTGCGATTCCGAAACCGCTACGATTTGCAAAGGGTCTGTCATTCCAGGCAGGTCCCATTTTGGGACGATAGCTGCACCGCCGTGAAGCTCAAGGCACTTATAGTGTATCGCCGGGTGAGGTGTCCCTTAAGTCTGGTTGCACGCCTCAGGCCAATCCGGCTAGTTGCTGCTGCACAGGATGGCAAGCTGCGGTCAGAGTAACGACGTTCCCTGGCGTGGCGAGTGGCACAAAGGTGCTATTAGTCATGCCACTTGAACGATGGAGAAGTATCGTGTCTGTGTGCAAATACTTTCTCCACCGGTGGAAGGGAGATTCTTGGAGATATCGTGCTGAACCGTCCCCCTGCGTGCCAGCCCGGTTTGCCTCCTTGGCGCAGGTCGGTGTGTTTGGAGGACTTGGAAGATTGAGCGGAATCATTGTGCTGCCAGGGTTTAAGCAGCGGCAGCCTTGGCCCTTTACGTGCTCCCCGTAAACCCCTTGCTTCAGGCTGTAAGTGGTGGCTCATAAAATGATAAGACCCAATTCGAACTCTTCCTCTTCACCTCTGATTTCCGTAATCCTGATAACTCCTGATTCTTACCAGAATCTGGCGACTACGGTCCGAGTTCTGCGGGCGCAAACCATCCGCGACCGCATCGAGATTGTTATCGTCGCCCCCGATTCCAGTACCCTAGGCTTAAAGCGGGATGAGTTGCAGGTGTTTGCCGGAGTGCAGGTCGTTCTGGTGGGGGAGATTAGGTCCATTGGTGCTTCTTATGCGGCCGGTGTCCGGCGAGCCACGGCACCCATCGTGGTCTTTGGAGAAGACCATTGCTTTCCACGCCTGGACTGGGCGGAAAGGCTGGTCGAAGCCCATCAGCAACCGTGGGCCGCGGTTGGCCCGCAAGTGTGCAACGCCAATCCCGGGACCAAGGTAGCCCGGGCCGATTACTTAATTGCCTACGGCCAATGGGGACCTCCGGTGGGCGCAGGCGAGGTGGAGCACCTTCCCGGGCATAACAGCTCTTATAAGCGCGCCGTTCTATTGGAGTACGGGCCCGCTCTTGACGACATGCTGGAAGCAGAAAGCGTGCTGCACTGGGACCTGCGCCGCAAGGGCCACCATCTTTACCTGGAAACCGGGGCGCGAACGTCGCACATGAATTTCAGCCGCTTCTCATCGTGGACCATCACGCAACTTCAGGCTGGGCTCGTATTTGCCGCCTTTCGCGCCCATAACGAACATTGGCCGCTTTCCCGCCGGCTGTTCTTTGCCCTGGCGGCTCCGCTTATTCCCATTGTGCGCTTGCGCCGCATCCTGACCTTGACGGATAACCTGAAGGGGAGGCGAAACCTTCTTCCCATTCTTGCCTACGGTCTGGGGCTGGACGGTTTGGGACAGATGCTGGGTTACGCAGTGGGCAGGACCCTGGCGGCTCATCGGTTTACCTATTTTGAGTTTAAGCGCGTGCGGCATGTGCAGAAGAGCGACGCCGCCGCCTGGGTTTCTAAGAGCTATGCCTGACGCGGCGCCTTTCTTTTCAGTCATCATTCCTACTCACAACCGGCCAAAACAGCTGGCTGCGTGCCTGCGTGCGATCGCCGAAGTGGATTATCCTCGCGATCGCTTTGAAGTCATAGTTGTGGATGATGGCGGCAGCGCATCCTTGCAGGAGACCTACCATTCTTATCGCAGCCGCATGAATCTGTGCTTTCTCAGGCGGGAGCGAGGCGGCCCCGCTGCGGCGCGCAATACCGGGGTTGAACACGCCCGCGGCCGCTACCTGGCCTTCACCGATGATGACTGTGCCCCCTCCCGTGACTGGCTCATGCGCTTGCAGGAGCGTTTTGAGCAGGCGCCTGACGTGCTGTGCGGAGGCCGCTCAGTCAATGGAGTTGACGCTAACCCTTATTCAGCTGCCAGTCAGGCGGTGATTGATGTGGTCTATAGCTGGCAGCCCAATGCCAGAGAATTCCCGCAGTTCTTTGCCAGCAACAACCTTGCGGTTCCGGCAGATCTATTTCGCAGGGTCGGGGGATTTTACCCAGCTTTTGAAGTGTCGGAGGATCGCGAGTTCTGTGACCGGTGGACCCATCACGGATACGCCATGGCGTATGCGCCCGAAGTCGTGATCTATCATCATCACAGCCTGAGCCTGCGGGCTCTTCTGAACCAGCATTTCAACTACGGCCGGGGAGCCCGCCGCTTCCACCTGCGGCGAGAGCATCTGGGCTGGGGCCAGTTTCATAGTGACAGCAGCTTTTATGTGCGCCTGATTCGCCACGGATTAGCCAATCCGTTTGCCGGGACGTGGGCCACAGTCGCTCTGCTGACGTGTACTCAAATGGCAGTAGCCGCCGGGTATTTCTGGGAGAGGCTTGCCGGTTCGGGGATAAAACAGGAACCACTGCAGGCCTAGGGAGACTCTGATTAAGTCCTCCCGTTCCACAGTAAAGATAGATAAAGTCATGCCAGCATGAACACTCCTGGGAGGCAGAGGACACTGGCGATGATGACGGGATTCGAGCGGTATACAAAGAAGACGCGACGGGCGATGTTTCTGGAAGAGATGGAGCAGGTGGTGCCGTGGGAGAAGTTGTGCGCCCTGATCGAGCCGCACTA
>DATJFA010000319.1:0-3358 GCA_035496015.1 Terriglobales bacterium
CTGGTGGGGCTCACCGCCAGCCATAAGCGGGCGCACGTGGTGCGAGCCATCCTGGAAGGCGTGGCTTTCAGCTTGCGTGATACCCTGACCATTTTCGAGGAAATGAGGGTGCCGGTGCAGAGCATCCGTCTGGGAGGAGGGGGAGCGCGCTCGCCGGTGTGGCGGCAAATCCAGGCCGAGATTTACGGCAGGACGGTGGAGCTGGCGGCGGCGGAAGAAGGGGCGGCGTATGGGGCGGCGCTGCTGGCGGGAGTTGGCGGAGGCGCGTGGGCTTCGGTGGATGCGGCCTGCGATGCGGTGATTCGCATAGGGTCACGCGTTGAACCAGATGCGGGCACGGTGAAGCATATGGAAGGGCGCTACCGCGAGTACCGGAAGTTGTATGCGGCGATAAAGGAGGCCGGGTTTGAGTAAAGGATCAGCGTTTCGCTAAGGGCGCACGACTGGGGTAGTGGCGCACGCGAGATGCGGGGTCCTTCGCTGCGCTCAGGATTTCGGCAGCGGGCTCGGGCGCCCGCGCCACAAAAATAGTCATCGGTAGAGACGCAACTTGTTACGTCTGGGAGACACTGCAAACAACGCCTCTACCAAAAAGGGGTTGCGAGGCCGGCGCTACAACGCAGGAGAAGAGATGGGGAGACCGGTTTGTTTATTTACGGGACAGTGGGCGGATTTGCCGCTGGAAAAGCTGGCGGCCAAGGCGCGGCAATGGGGATTCGATGGGCTGGAACTGGCCTGCTGGGGCGACCACTTTGAGGTAGACAAAGCATTGGCAGATTCCGGCTACTGCCAGTCGCGCTGGGACATTCTCAATCGGCATCAGCTGAAGTGTTTTGCCATCTCCACTCACCTGGTAGGGCAAGCAGTTTGCGACCTCAATATTGATGAAAGGCATAAGGGCATTCTGCCCCCGGAGATCTGGGGCGACGGCAAGCCGGAGGGCGTGCGGCAGAGGGCGGCGCAGCGGGTGATGGATACGGCGCGGGCAGCCGCCAAGCTCGGCGTGAAGGTGGTGAACGGCTTCACGGGTTCCGGGATCTGGCACGCGCTGGCCATGTTTCCTCCCGTGCCGCCGGCCATGATTGAAGATGGCTACAAGGATTTTGCGGGGCGCTGGAACCCCATTCTCGACGTGTTCGAGCAGGTGGGGGTGAAGTTTGCGCTGGAAGTGCATCCCGGCGAAATAGCCTACGATTACTGGACCACGGAGCGCACGCTGGAAGCGGTGGGGCGGCGGCCGGCATTTGGCATCAATTTCGATCCCAGCCACCTGCACTGGCAGATGGTGGACCCGGCGGCGTTCGTTCACCGCTTCGGCGACCGCATTTACAACATGCACGTTAAGGAATCGGTACGAGTGCTGGACGGGCGCAACGGAATTCTTTCTTCGCATCTTTTCTTCGGCGATCACCGGCGGGGTTGGGATTTCGTTTCGCCGGGGCGGGGCGGGGTGCCGTTCGAGCGCGTGTTCCGGGCGCTGAACGATGTAGGATACCGCGGTCCGCTGAGCATCGAGTGGGAGGATAACGGCATGGACCGCGAGCAGGGCGCGCCGGAAGCGTTGGCGCTGGTGCGAAGGCTGGAGCTGACGCCCTCGGGAGTGGCATTTGACGCGGCGTTCAAGGGAGAGTAGTTGCGGTTCTTGCTTGCTTAAGCACAAGGTCTTTCGACTCGCGCTCGCCTCGCAGGCTCGGCTTTGCGCTCGCTCAAGATGACAGGGGCAAAAATTCGTGGGTAGAATCACAATCTGATATGGCAAAGAACGGGTCGAGGAAATCGCAGGCGACCATCACAGCGGGAAGACGCAGTGCTGGGGCAGCGGCCAAGCTGAAGTCGCCCAGGCTGAAGAACTCAACGAAAACGGCGCGCAGCGTGTCCACAGAACCGGCGGTGGCGGCGGCCGGCGAGGTCCAAAGCAAGCGCCTGGTCAGCGAGAAGGCCGAGCGCTTCACCGAGTCGGTGATCCGGGAGATGACCCGCCAGGCACAGTTCTACGGGGCCATGAACCTGGCGCAGGGTTTTCCTGACTTCCCGGCACCGGCGGAGCTGAAACGGGCGGCGCAGCAGGCCATCGAAAACGACGTCAACCAATACGCCATCACCTGGGGCGCGAAAAACCTGCGCAACGCAATTGCCCGGCAGGCGAAGGCGTGGCAGGGCATGGAAGTTGATCCGGAGAAGAACATCACCGTGTGCTGTGGCTCGACGGAGGCGATGATCGCCTCGCTGCTGGCGGTGACCAATCCTGGGGACGAAATCATCAGCTTCGAGCCGTACTACGAGAACTACGGCCCGGATGCGATTCTTTCAGGAGCGCGGCCGCGGTTTGTGAGCCTGCGTCCACCCGCCGATCCTGCAGGAGAATGGACATTCGATGAAGGCGAGCTGCGGCGGGCATTCAACCGGCACACCAAGGCGATCATCGTCAACACGCCCAATAATCCGACCGGAAAGGTGTTCACGCGTGAGGAACTGCAGTTGATTGCGGACCTCTGCCAGCAGCACAACGCCTTGGCCATCACCGACGAAATTTACGAACACATTCTCTACGATGGGGCGGAGCACATCTCCATGGCCAGCCTGGAAGGCATGAGCGAGCGCACCATCACGATCAATGGAATTTCCAAGACTTACAGCGTGACGGGGTGGCGCGTGGGATGGGCGATTGCGCCGGCCGCGGTGAGCGATGCCATCCGCAAAGTACACGATTTTCTGACCGTGGGCGCGCCCGCGCCCCTGCAGGAGGCGGCAGCGGTCGGCCTGTCGCTGCCCCGGAGCTACTACGTGGAACTGGCGCGGGGTTATGGGCGGCGCCGGGACCGCCTGTACAACGCGCTCAGCGATGCCGGGTTCCAGGCCTATGTGCCGAAAGGCGCGTACTACATGATGACGGACATCAGCCACTTCGGTTTCAAGGACGATGTGGCCTTCACTCGCTACCTGGTGAAGGAGGTGGGAATTGCAGCCGTGCCCGGGTCGAGCTTTTACAGCCAGCCGGCGCAGGGGGCGCAACAGGTGCGGTTTGCCTTCTGCAAGAAGGACGCAACACTGGAAGAGGCGGCGCGGCGGTTGCTGCGGGTGAAGAAGAGCAATTGATGATTGAAGATTGACGATTGAAAGTCGCAAAAAGCCAGTGTTTCCTGCTCCTCAGGGGCTCACTGTTTCTTATGTCGCACGCCCGCTGATCTCAGTTCCGGCTCCTTCAGAATGATCGTCCACTGGGAGTTCCGGGCTGGGGCTGGGAAAATTGAAAAAGAGTCTGGCCAACACCCACCTATGTACAGGCATCTTCCCAATCGCACAGCAGACTAGATCAATTCTTCCCGGAATTTGAACAATGTACGGTACAAGGTGGTTC